>JAGOGN010000172.1 GCA_017996675.1 Lachnospiraceae bacterium
CTACATCTTTCCACTTCATCGTGTGCACATCAAAGTTGATATCACCTTCGGTTCTTATGTAATCTCTCAATGGATCTATATAATTTTGGTTTAACTTATTAAGATTGTTATTGGTTGACAGTATTTTATTAAAGACGTAATATAGCATCTTACCCATCCTTACTGCTTCGGGAATCTTATTTTTTACATTGTTTTTAATATTTTGCTTAATTTGATTCCAACTTGGCAAATTTTGATTGTCTAACAGTTGGTCAATGGTTCCTAATTTTTTAGCTTTAAGGAAATCAAAAGTTACATTTGCAATATCATAATTGGTGGCAGTATTGTCTGCATCATACAGATTAACATCATCAAAAAGAATATACTGCTGATCAGCAGGATTCTGGTTGTAATAGGAGGCTTTTTCAATATTTTGTGGCATATTCAAATACTGTATAGCCCACGAAACAGTCGATGCCCCTTGCAAATTATTATTGCTACTTAAGTAGCTAATCAAACTTCTGGTAAGTGATTTTTCTTATGATTATTAATAGGAGGTGGAGGTACCATTTCTTTGCTTGTTTTGTTGGATGGTTTTGTTTGGTTTTTTATAAATTTTTCATTACAAAGAGAGTCCAATCTATTAGGTTCTCTCTTGGTTTGAATAACATTCATAGAATCTAAGTTATCTGTACCACTGAAATAGTATGTATAGTTATTTCCTGAACAAAAACTTATTACAATAGATGTTAATCCCTTCTTTTTTCCATTATGTATATGGAGCTCACAAAAAATTTCCTTTTGATCAAGTAATTCCTTTTCGGTTAAAAATTGATGATGTTTTCCATTTTGTATGTTTTGATTTGCTTTCTCTCTCAGGATATTCATTTTTGCTATCCGTTCATTATATCTTACAAAATTTGTAGTCTTATTTACCATTTTTTGATAATCCGGAGTTTTTGAACAAGAAAAACAAAAAAATATCAGTAATAAGTATTTCATATTATTTATTTAAAAATCTAACAATATATTGGTGGGCTGTCACTTTATTAATCTTAATGCCAAAAACTTCATTTTCAAATAGATTTCCAGTTTCTTGTCCATTAGTATCATAGCCAGTTAAGTAGTTGCCATAATGTACAAATTCGTGAAGAATAGTTACTGCTAATAAAAAAGAAGTTGCTTGCTCAGTTACTGAGTTTGTAGTTTGCTGTAAGCCCATCGCAAAATTTTCATTCACCATTAATATATTCGGATTTGAGTGGTCAAATGCACCAAAGGCAGGCTGACCATACACTAATAATCCTGGAACTAATTCAATCTGAGGACCTTGTCCAAATGTTAATTTATCAAGAATTTGACTTTGAGTCATTCCAGATATCTCAATTAATTTATTTAAGATAACTGGATTACTCTGCACATAAGCCTTCAATCCTTTTACCATTTGTGTAAATTTAGGATATTTGATTTGATCCAATCTTCTCATTTTAAAATAGGGAGAGTTCAAAGACTCGTAATTTAAAACAGTTGCAGGGTTTTCCAAAATAATTTGTTGCAAAAATCCGTTAGGCGTATTTGTAATAAACCAATTCTCAAACTGCGCCAAAGAAGTATTAGGATTCTGCACAAAAAAAACAACAGCCCATTGCACAAATTGAGCCCCTTGCAGATTATTATTACTGCTCAAATAGCTCAACAAGCTTCTAGTAAGAGTTCTATTAGAGTTCAAAAACTGCGTCTCAGAACTGGAAAGATTCACGTTCAAATTACTTAATAAACCCGTAAGATTGGACAAGTAGTTTATAGCAGGCGTTTCTATGATCACACCAGAACCATCAAAGCAGTTGGTAGAAAGCTTACCTCCTAGACCAAAAAAAGCACCTTTTTTGGTTTCTCCACATCCATTTATCCACATGTAAACCCTTGTGCCATCACCGTCTATATAAGAATGGGAAGGTATCCAAGTATTTTTATCACAATCATCTTCATCTCCGTCATCCCCACTTCCTCCATTATCTCCTGTTGTTGGTGGCCAGTTTGGTGGATACCCGGGATCTCCGGGAGGTGGATTGTCTCCTGATCCAGGACCTGTACCAGGTCCGCCTGGTGGATTGTCTGGTTCATTGGGACAATCACTTTTTCCAGCAATGTAATCCATGCTTTCCAATTCATTCCCGCTAAAATCATAAGAAGTAACAGTGCCAGAGAACAAACTGTAATTCCGATTTTGCAACCATTCCTCAGTGGGGTAGTATGCAACGATATTGGCGTCTTTTACTATTCCGTTTTCCAATCGTACCTCTGCATTGTAGATATCGGTATCATTAGAGTCATGTACTTTTACAGGGAAAACATAGAATGTTTTGTCTCCATAGTTTGCCTCTACTACAAAATTGGTTTCAATTTCAGCACTGTCTAGAGAGGCTCCACCTTTATTGAGCATATTACTAGATCGAATGCTAATATCCAAGCTATTGTTGTTTTTAGCTTTCAAAAATGTGATAATCTTGGGGATGTCTTTTGCCTTCAGAATTCTATATTGCTGTTCATTTTTGTTTGTGTTTTCCTAGTTATAAAAACTCTCATTTTTACAACCAAGCATTAGGAATGCCAGCATAGCAAACCAGATAAAAATAGGTTTTTCTCATAGTTGTTTTTTTTATTTGTTTGCTAAAATAATATTTTTGGTAAATAAAGCATTACGGAAAACCTTATTCTGTAAACATTTCATAAAAAATTAACATAATTCAGAATAAAAAATGGGCGGGTGAAGTCCAAATAATATCCCTCCCGCAAGCCCTATTGATAGGACATCTATAGAAGCATACAAAAACACACGTATCTTATATTTAAAACACACGAGTGTTTTGATGAAAATACACGTATGTTTTAAATGTAAGACACTAGCGTTTTAGGCTAATATTTTTTGTTTTTTCAATAAAGATTGACATATTTCTGCTGATTTGTTTTGTGAGATAATTATTTTTTTTAATTTTAACTAGTTTAATGAGATTAATTTTTAATTAAAAAAACACAAAATTATGTCAATCAAGTTCAACGTGGTTCAAAGAGCGAACCCACAAAAAAGAAACGACCCTGCAAAGTATTATGCCAACATCGTAGGCGATGGCAAAACCACACTTGCAGATCTTGCAAAGCACGCAGGCGCCATCTCCACCGTTTCCAAAGCAGATATTCTTGCCGTTTTGGAAAGTACATTTTCCAAAATTGCAGATGACGTTGCCGATGGCAAAATAGTTTATGTTGGCGAATATTTTACACTCCAAGCCGGCGGATCTAGCACGGGCGAGGAGAATGAAAAGGATGTGACTGCATCCAATATCAAAAGCGTGAAAGCGGTGTTCCGCCCTGGTAAAATGATCAAAGACGCTTTGAAACTGGCAAGTTTCCAGAAGAAAGCTTAACTAGTCCAGTCTAATCTTCTCGCACATCGAGCAATCTTTTTTTTTTAAATGCTAACGCCATTTGTGTTTGATCAGAGATTTGCGAGATTTTCATTATCTAGTAAAAAATCACAATAAAGCCATCTCAATCGAGATGGCTTTATTGTATCATATTGTTAAAATGATATTCAATCAATTATCATTCATCGATTATCATTTATCAGTCTTTACTTGTACGCTTCAATCGTCTTATTAATCGCGTCAATTTGCTGATTGATGGTTGGGCTGTTCGGGTTGCTTTTCAGAACTTCCATTTTTTTGTTGAGTCCGTCTTTCAACATTTGAACAATCATCATTTTTACTTGAGGATTATCCGGCATTTGAGATTTGGCCTGAATCAAAACTTTGGTTACTTTCTCAGTTGCCTTCAAATTGTCAGAACTCATAATCCAGTTGTAACCTTCCTCTGCAGATTTACCCAAAACAGGATCTTGGAATTTGATAAAAGGGTAGAAGGCAACGGTAGTTCCAATCGCTGGCATTTGTTTCTCAATCTTATTCTTCACGATGATTGGAAGCATTTTGGAAATCAAATCTTCTGATGCGTTCTCCAAATCAATCTTGTCTGCAAGCGTCGCCACTTTTGAAGGATCCAAATCTGCAATTCCTGCTAATGATG
>JAGOGN010000026.1 GCA_017996675.1 Lachnospiraceae bacterium
TATCTCTTTGAGAACTGAGGTGCTCTACGAGCAGCTTTCAAGCCGTATTTCTTTCTTTCTTTCATACGTGGATCTCTTGTTAAGTATCCAGCTTTCTTTAAGATTGGACGGAATTCGTCACTATCTACCTGAAGTAATGCTCTTGCAATACCGTGTCTGATAGCTCCAGCCTGTCCAGTATATCCACCACCTTTAACGTTAACTAAAACGTCAAATCTAGTGTTATTTTCTGTTGCAACAAGTGGCTGACGAACGATAACTTTTAAAGTATCTAATCCTAAATATTCATCGATGTCTCTTTTGTTTATAGTAACTTTTCCAGTACCAGGTACTAAATATACTCTAGCGATGGATTTTTTTCTTCTTCCGGTTCCGTAATATTTTGTTATAGCCATTTTACCTTACCTCCTTTTACCGATTAAAATGTGATAGCTTCAGGTTTCTGAGCTTCATGTTTGTGTTCTGGTCCTGCATATACAAATAATTTTGTATACATATCTCTTCCTAATGGTCCTTTTGGAAGCATGCCTTTAACTGCAAGTTCAAGAACTTTCTCAGGTTTCTTTGCTAACATTTCTTTTAATGTAGTTTCTTTCATTCCGCCTACGTAATCGGAGTGATGATAGTAAATTTTCTGTTCTAATTTCTTACCTGTAACTTTGATCTTCTCTGCATTAGTAATGATCACATAATCACCCATATCTGCGTGAGGTGTATAAATTGGTTTATTCTTACCTCTTAAAATCTTAGCTACTTCAGATGCTAAACGTCCTAATGTATATCCTGTAGCGTCAACTACGTACCATTTTCTTTCAATTGTTGCCGGATTGGTCATAAAAGTTTTCATTGGTTTTACCTCCTTGAATTTAAAATGTAGCTTGGATGGAAATGTCCGTAACCATCTCATGCTTTATCATCTTTATCATCTATCGTCACACACACTCCCGGGGCTTTGGGAATAATGAACTCTACGTCAGACTTAAATATTATATTATACGTTGCCTCGTGTGTCAACTGTTTTACAGATAATTCTCTTCGTTTTTGTAAATAATTTTCACCAAGGTTAGTCCATGGGGCGGAGCAGTCGGTCCAGCCATCTTTCGATCCTTCGAATCTAAGATTTCTAGGATACTTTCTGGTTCTCTCATGCCAGAACCTACTTCAATTAATGTTCCTGCAATAATACGAACCATGTTATATAAAAATCCGTTTCCGCGAACACGAATCAGAATCAAATCACCCTCTTTTTGCACTTCGCAAGAATAAATCGTTCGAACTGTTGTAAGCACCTGTGCATTTGCAGCACAAAAGCTTTGAAAATCATGTTCCCCAATTAATAAATTTGCAGCTTTCTGCATTCGAACGATATCCAAGGGACGATAGTAAAAATAACTATGCAATCGATTAAGCGGGTTTGGAAATGTAGTGTTCCATATTTTATACTCATATATTTTTTCTGTTTCCTGATAGCGCGGATGAAAATCATCGGCTACCTGCTCTGATTTTTGAATCACAACATCATCAGGCAATCGTTGGTTTAATCCATATGACATTTTCTCAGCAGGTATTTTAGAATCCGTGTCGAACACAGCAATATTTCCCAGTGCATGCACTCCAGAATCTGTTCTACTTGCTCCAATTACTGTAATTTTTTCGCCTAAAAGGTCACTTAACGCACGGTTTAAAACCTCTTCAATTGTAATGCCGTTCGGTTGCACCTGCCAACCACAGTAATGAGTTCCATCATAAGCCACTGTTAATCTTACACGCATTTCATTCTCCTACAGAATAATTTTAATCGCAATCATTCCAGCCAAAAAGCTCCACAACCAGAGGTAAACTAAATAATCTCTTTTTTCGTAATGAAGTGGCTTCATTTTGGTTCGACCTTCACCACCTTGGTAGCATCTAGCTTCCATTGCCATCGCAAGTTCCATCGCCCGCTTCCATGAAGAAACAAAAAGCGGAACCAGTAACGGAATCATGTTTGCAGCACGTCGAAATAAATTTCCTGTCTCAAAATCAGCACCTCTCGCCATTTGCGCTTTCATAATTTTATCTGTTTCTTCCACAAGAATTGGGATAAAACGTAAGGCGATCGACATCATCATTGCTACTTCATGGACTGGAACTCGTATGTAATTCATCCAGCGAAGTAACCGTTCAATGCCATCCGTCAGCCTGCTTGGCGTTGTGGTTAATGTCATAACCGAAGTACCAATCACCAAATAACTCAACCTTAAAATCATGTATCCAGTATTGATCAAACCCTCTTTAGTCACTTTAATAATCCACACACTCCACAGCACTTTTCCTGGAGTCAAAAATAAATTGAACAATGCCGTGATTAGCATAATAATCAAAATTGGTCGCAATCCTTTAAAGATAAAGGAGGTTGGAATTTTGGAGGTCAGAATATAAGTCAATAGGAAAAAAGTTGCCAGACCAATTCCCCATAAATTATCAAACAAAAAAACTGACACAATGAAGAAAAATGTGCCTACAATTTTAACCCTCGGATCCAATCGATGAACGATGGAATCTCCTGGGTAATATTGTCCTAATGTAATATCTCTAATCATACCATGCTCCTGCCTAATACCCGTAAAATCTCTTCTTTGGCTTCTTTCACGGTGGTGACTTTTCTGGAAACCGGAATTCCTTTTTCTCTCAAATCATGAAACAAATATGTGACTTCCGGTGCCATTAATCCAATTTGTTCCAGTTCTTTATGATGACGGAAGATTTCATGCGGAGTTCCATCATAGCGAATACTGCCCTCGTCTAATACAACAAGGCGACTCACATACTCTGCAACGTCCTCCATACTATGGGTAACTAGGATAATTGTTATGTTTTTTTCGTCGTGAAGTTTTTGGATCAAATGAAGAATATCATCTCTTCCTTGCGGATCCAAACCTGCTGTTGGTTCATCCAAAATCAACATTTCTGGCTCCATAGCCAATACCCCAGCGATTGCCACTCTTCTTTTTTGCCCACCGGATAATTCAAAAGGTGACTGGTAAAAAAGATTTTCGGAAATTCCAACACTTTTCAATGCCTGATATGCACGCAATTGCGCTTCTTTTTCCGAAAATCCCTGATTCTTTGGTCCAAAACAAACATCTTTTAAAACAGAGGTTTCAAATAATTGATATTCTGGATACTGAAAAACCAATCCCACTTTGCTACGTAACTCTTTTCTATTATAATCCTTATCACCAATATCCTGGCCATTATAATAAATCGCTCCGCTGGTTGGTTTAATTAACCCATTCATATGCTGAATCAGTGTCGATTTCCCGCTTCCAGTATGTCCGATCAATCCTACAAATTCACCATCTTCAATTTTCAAATTGATATCACGGATTCCATATGTCTCATAGGTTGTTCCTTTTGAGTAGAGACAACTGACTTTATCTAAAATAATCGACATAATTCCTCCAATAATTCTTCTCTGGTGAGTATACTAGATGAAATTGGTAATCCTTCTTTTCTGAGTTCATAAGCCAATTCCGTCATTTGCGGAACACATAAATGATAAGATTTTAGCGTATCCACCTGCGAAAAAATTTCACGGGGCGTTCCAGTCATTACAATATTTCCTTGGTCCATTACAAATACTTTATCTGCGGATACAACTTCTTCCATATAGTGAGTGATCAAAATAATGGTCACACCTTTTGTTTTATTTAGTTCCTGAATCGTCTGAATCACTTGTTTTCTTCCAATCGGATCTAACATCGCTGTAGGTTCATCCAGGATAATACATTTTGGGCGCATAGCAAGTACACCGGCAATCGCAACACGCTGTTTTTGTCCGCCTGATAACTTGTTTGGTGAACGATGTCGATACTTCGCCATATGAACGGCTTCCAGACTTTCATTCACTCGTTCCCATATTTCATCTGTTGGTATCCCCATATTTTCTGGTCCAAATCCAACATCCTCTTCTACAATACCTGCTACAATCTGATTATCTGGATTCTGAAAAACCATTCCCGCGCTCTGTCGGATATTCCAGACCTCATCATCATCTGAAGTGTCTTTTCCATCTACCCACATCACACCATCTCCTGGCTTTAAAATCACATTCATGTGCTTTGCTAGGGTCGATTTTCCTGATCCATTGTGTCCCAATATGGCTACAAACTCTCCTTCGCGAACATCCAAATCAACATAATTTAAGGCCGTATCAATGTGATCTACATTGCCTTCTTCATCTCGATGGATATATTCAAAAAAAAGCTTCTTCGCTTTTATGATCCCCATACGGGTTCCTCTTCTTTCTACTCTATATAATCATCAAATCTGGTTAGATACCCTTCCAGTTGCATATTTTCAAATTGATTCTGTCTCAGCGCTTCATAAAGTACTACGGCAACAGAATTAGATAAATTTAAGGAACGTATCTCACTTTGCATTGGAATACGAATGCACTGCTCCTTGTGATGAGCAAGAATTTCCTCTGGAATTCCTGCACTCTCTTTTCCAAACATGATATAACAATCATTCTCATAGTGTACATCAGAATACACATGTTTTCCTTTTGTCGTTGCCATATATATTTTTGCATTTGGATTCTTTTCTAAGAAATCCTCATAGTTTACATATCTGGTAACATCCAGCTCATTCCAGTAATCCATCCCGGCACGTTTAATTTCTTTTTCATTCAAACGAAATCCCAAAGGTTCGATCAGATGAAGTCTCGTACCAGTAGCAACACAGGTACGACCAATCGCACCTGTGTTAAATGGAATTTCTGGCTCATATAATACAATATTTAACTTCGCCATACGACTCCTACTACTATTTATTTATTCGTTCTTTATTTCTTTTCTTCACGAAGTTTTGCAACAAAACGTTCGATTCTGTCTAATGCTGTTGTTAACGCTTCAATGGAATATGCATAGGAAATACGAAGGAATCCTTCTCCGCAATCGCCAAATGCTGTACCAGGTACAACTGCAACTTCTTCTTCTTTTAAAAGTCTCATACAAAATTCTTCGGATGTAACTCCAAGACTCTGAATAGAAGGGAACATATAGAAAGCACCAAATGGCTCGAAACATTTCAGACCCATTCCGTTCAATCTTTCCAATAAATATTCTCTTCTCTCATTATATTTTTCACGCATATGTGCTACGTCAGCATCACTATTCATGATAGCATCTGTTGCAGCAAACTGTGAAGTTGTTGGAGCACACATGATTGCAAACTGATGAACTTTCAACATCTGATCGATAATAACCTGTGGTCCACAAGCATATCCCAATCTCCATCCTGTCATAGCATGAGATTTCGAGAATCCGTTAATCAGAATTGTACGTTCTTTCATGCCTGGTAAAGAAGCAACAGAAACATGCTTTTCTTCGCCGTATGTTAATTCAGAATAAATTTCATCACTCATAACATATAAATCATTTTCGATAATAACAGGTAAAATGGATTCCAAATCCTGTCTGGTCATGATAGCACCAGTTGGGTTATTTGGGAAAGGAAGAACAAGAATTTTAGTTTTAGGAGTAATTGCTGCTTCTAATTCTTCTCTTGTTAATCTGAATTCATTTTTTTCCTGTAATTCTATGATAACTGGTGTACCACCTGCTAAAACGCAACATGGTTCATAAGAAACATAACTTGGCTGTGGAATTAATACTTCGTCGCCTGGATCTAACATTGCACGGAATGCAATATCAATTCCTTCGCTTCCGCCTACGGTCATGATCATTTCATGGTTAGGATCATATTCCAATTCATACTTTCTCTTTAAAAAATCTGCAATTGCAGCTTTACATTCTTTTAATCCTGCATTGGAAGTATAGAATGTCTTTCCATCTAACAAGGATTGAATTCCTGCCTGACGGATGTGCATTGGCGTGTCGAAATCTGGTTCTCCTACACCAAGAGAAATTGCCTGTGGCATGTCCGCTGCGTAATCAAAGAAGCGGCGAATACCGGATGGTTTAATACTCATGATTTGATCTGAAACTGGTTTTTTCATTATAATTATCTCCTTCTCCTATATCTAAAATACCTGTCCAATTACTTTATAGAGTTCATCTGCTTTTGGTGGTTCCAAGAAACGCCGTTCTCCCTCATTTAGAAGAACACGATCCTTCCCCTCAGTCGCTTTCCCAATAATTGCTCCAAAGATTCCAGCTTTTTCCAATTTATGTAATAAGCCAGTTCCATCATCAGTAGCAATTAGCATACATCCACTTGATATCAATTCATAAGGATTCATATCATAATAATCGCAAATCTCTATGGTTTCCTGTTTAACAGGTATTTTCTTCAAAAAAATTTCTAATCCAATATCGGAAGCTTCTGCCATTTCCCAAAGTGCACCAAAAATACCGCCTTCTGTCACGTCATGCATCGCGCTAACTTTGTGCTCCACTCCAATTTTGGACTCTGGGATTACAGAAAGATACTGGTCCATATTCTTTGCTACTTCAAGAAATGAATCCGAAAAACGTTCTTTCAACTCCGACTCTTTCTCTTTTGCAATAATTGATGTACCTTCCAACCCAATCCACTTTGTAACAAGGATATCCTGTCCTGGCTTTGCACCTCTGGTTTCTATTAAGGCTCCCTTTTTCGCTTTACCAATACCGGTAACACTGATAATCGGCTGATTTACTGCTCTAGTCACTTCAGTATGTCCACCGATAATCTGAATATTCGATTCTTCACAAATAACCTGTATCTGATGCATGATCGTCTTTAATTCAGCTTCCTTAGTTCCGTCTGGTAAAAGTATGGTTAGCATTAATCCAATTGGTTCTGCTCCAGAACTTGCCAGGTCATTCATTGTAATATGCGCTGCTAATTTTCCAATATCATTGGCGGTTCCAGTAATTGGATCCGTTGACAATACCATAATTTCATCCGCTCCAAGTTCAACGGCCGCACAGTCTTCCCCGACTCCTGCTCCAAGCAGAACTTCTGGGCGTCTGGTCTTTATTTGATTAATAACGGATCGTTTCAATACGTTCTCCGGTACTTTTCCTACCTTCATGTTACTGCCTCTTTCCTATTCCTATCATTATGGTGTTGTAGGTGGAGTCGGTACCACTGGCGGAGTCGAAGCTGCTGCTCGTGCTGCAATTGCTGCATCACTCCAAAATGCCGCTACTTCTTTTACCTTTGCAATATCTTTCGTTGCAATTGCTGCATTAATTGCTGCAACAGCCTCTGCATTGCTGGATACGATTCCAACTTCATAAACCTCTGAAGATGGCATATAAGTACTCTTATTAATTTCTTCGCGACTAATTTCTTTTCCGTTTTCTGTTACAATTTTCCATAATTTAGCTTTATAACCTGTATGTGATGACTGAGTTTTCACAACAGTTCCTACTGCCGCTGCCACTCCCTTAATCTGCGCTGCTGGTGGTTCGGTCGTACTTAATGTTTCACTTAATAAAGTAACTTTACGTGTTGCATTTCTTGTTTCCATTCCGTAGATTTTAAAGGTGATATTTCTGCCAGAAATAATTCCTTCAACATAGATTGGAGCTTCTAGTGTATTTTTAATAACTAAATTTTTATAATCGCCTGCAATCGCTGCATCTCTGGATAAATCAACATAAGAAACCACCATAGAATGTGCAAAACGCTTTTCAATTCCAATTTCTGAGAATAACGAAGCATTATATAAAGTAGTTGAAACCTGACAGATTCCTCCACCAATACTATCTACAACCTGTCCATTTTCAAATGCGCCACCTACTGCATAGCCATTCTCAAGTGTAAATGGTCCGCACACTTCATTAACAGACAACGTATCACCTGGATACAGTAAGGATCCATTGATTTTCTTTGCCCCATTGCCAACATTGATGGCACGATCTGTTGAGGATGTAGTAAAATTCGTCGTAAATTCTCCAAGAACATCTTTTACTTTTTCCAGTTCTTCTCTAGTTCCTCTAGGTCTAACTTCTTTTGTAAGAAGCGTAAGCGTTGCTTCTTTTTGATCCCATCCTTCTTTTACAAAAGCAACCAACTGTTCCATTGCAGCATCAGTTTCAACTTCGTTTCCGATTTGACCATCTACAATCACAAATTGACGATTTTCTCTTTTTAAGGTACTGTCAATCGCTTCTAAATTAATTTTATCTTTGTTTTTCTCCAAAAAGGCCTGAAACGTTTCTTTCTTTAATTCAAATGCACATTTAAAATCAATAGATGAATTTTCAAGATCTTTTAGTGCTTTATATCTCTGAATCAAATTACCACATCTGCCCACATTATAAGCCTGTGTAGCCAGATCCGTATTGGACCAGATCACTCCGATCTCTTTCGCAGTCGCTTTAATTTGCTTGCTGTCTGTTTTTAACGTAAATGTAGAATCCAAAACTGCATTAGTGTATTCCGCAATTTTATCCTCTGCTTCTTTTTCTGTAAGTCCACCAAGTTCAATTCCTTCAACCTTGATGCCTTCCTTTATTTTTTTGTCGTCGCTTGCCCTTGAATAAACATTCGAGCCTAAAACAGCTCCAATTATCACACCTGCAAGTACACAAGGAAGTAGTACTTTCGTTCTCTTTCTCATGGATGCATCCTTTCTAATCTAACCTTTATCTATTATTGCGTCACGGATTTTAATCACATAGAGTAATTTTAACATATATCCTACTTATTACAACAACCTTTAGATAAATTTAACATTCCATTTTCTTTTAATCTATAGTATTATCTATACAAACGCAGATGCTACTAATGGAATGATCGTTGCTGCAACCAGAATGATTACAATCACTGCTGCAATTCTCTGATTTCTTTTTGCTTTTCTATTCTGCTTTGATGTTTTCATTTCTTTCCCTCCATAACAATACAGAAAGGACACACTATGGCCTTCCCATTTTTAACAGTATTTCTTTTATTTCTTATATTTTTAAATGTGAAAAAACATATCGCGGAGAAAAAAGAAAAAGAATCCCGCAATGTATTTTGGGAGAGAGAAGATCTTGCAAACTCTACTCCTAAAAAAGATATTTCTTCACTAAATTATATTTTAATTCCTTTAGACGAACTTCCTATTCCTACCAGCGAAGATAGTACCGAAATTCATACCATCTATCAAAAACTGGCAGATCTGTCAAACCAACAGATTCTCAACCTCACTGGTTATTCAAATACCGATTTAAAGATTACGTATGGATATGGAAATTTGCAGTCTTTGATGAAATTCGATCAAAACTTTACTCTTCTTTGTAAACTATTGCATCAGCTAGGAGAGCTCTATCACGAAAATGAATCAGATGCCAAAGCCATACAGTTTCTCGAATTTGCAGTTTCTTGTCAAAGTGATGTCAGCAAAACCTACCTTCTTCTAGCACAACTTTATACCAAGCGGAATCAACAATATCGGATTCCTGATTTGATTGGTCGCGCGCAGAATTTAAATTCACTATCCCGAGAAATCATTATACGTCATCTGACCGAATTCGTCCATACTGAAGAATAATTTTATCAATCATTCTGGATGCTTCATTCTTTGTAAGATGAGAAATTTCAAAGCTTTGTGAAAGATGATGATATTGAAGCAATGCCTCAAGTTGTCGCACTTGTGCGGCGGTAATGGGGCCTTGCTTTTTTACTTTATAAACAATTTCTTTGGGTCTAAAATACTCTGGGTAGGTTTCCCCAAATCTATTTTTTAAATGTGTAAAAATCTGATAAGTCATTTGTGCATCTTCCATGGCACGGTGACCATGCGAATAAGGTATTTCCAAGTAATCAGCTACAGCAGTAAGCGTTTTTGAAATCTCAGCTGGCAGAAATTTCCGAGCCAGGTACAAGGTATCCACTCCCCTGACCGTAAGCGTTTCCTTATGATTTACGGCGCATTGCTTTAAAAATGCGATATCTGTGATCATATGATGCCCAACCAAAGGCCAATCTTTGGAAAAAATCAGAAAATCCTGTACAATCTCCCAATCGCTTCTTGCATCCTTGAGCATTTCATCTTTAATCCCTGTTATAGCGCTGATTTCTTCTTTTAATTTCCGATTTGGATTTGCAAACGCTTGAAAAGAATCTACCACTAACCCATTCACTATTTTCACAGCGCCAATTTCTATAATCCGTTCTTCTTTGGGATCAAGTCCAGTCATCTCTAGATCTAGACAGATATAATCCTTCATTTGGCATTCTCCTTTGCTTCGCAAATATCCTGTAAAAAGCAAATGGCACATTTGGGGCTACGAGCTGTACAAATAGTTCTTCCAAAAGAAATTACATGCATATTATATAAAGTCCAGTGATGCTTTGGCAACACATCCTGTAGTTCGTATTCGATTTTTTCTGGATCATTTGTTTTCGCTAACCCCAGTCTTTTGGAAATTCGCTTCACATGAGTGTCCACGACAATACTTGGCTGTTGATAAATATTTCCTAGAATCACATTTGCCGTCTTTCGTCCCACACCTGGTAGTTCAATCAAATCTTCCATTCGGTCTGGAAGTTTGGAACCATACTTCTCGACTAAAATTTGCGCACAAAGAATTATATTTTTCGCTTTCGTATGAAAAAAACCCGTTGAATGAATGATTTCTTCTACTCGGGTGAGATTAGCACTTGCTAAATCTTCCAAACTTGAATATTCCTTAAACAAAACCGGTGTAACTGTATTGACTCTCGCATCGGTACACTGCGCACTTAGCATGACTGCAATCAACAATTGCCATGGCTTTTCATAATCCAGATAGCAAATGGTATCTGTTCCATATTGTTGATCAAATCGTTGTAAAATCAAATCTACACGCTTCATTCGCTAATCCTTTCCACCTTCGCCTGATTTGTCAAAGGATTTCTATGATCATAATCAAAACAAAGAAATTCTCCCTTTTTGATTGGTTCCTTCTCCTCGTCTAATAATCCAAGGTTATACTCAAAGAATTCAACATGCATTCTCTTCCCCTTTTCTTTTGGAAGTTTCCATATTTTCTTAGGCTCTTTGAGAAAAAAAGGTCTGGATTTAATTTCCTCTCTCAAATACAAATCAAAAAGAAGCGTCTCCATGCAAATCTCGTCTTTCTCATTTCCCTGTTCACACCAAAAGTCCCATAAAATCTCATATCGTGCCAGTCGATTGTGACTCCTCAAAAAGAGATTATTATTTTCATAGTATTCACCAAGTTTTTCAAAGAAAGAAAAATAATCGCACTCCTTTAGAAGCATCCATTTTAGGGTTGCTTCAAATTGATGACTGTTATAATAGACTTCCACAATTTCTTCCACTCGTTTCAGTCGCAAAAGTTCTTCATAAGAAATCCAATTTGTGCTTCTTACTTCAAATGGCGGTTTTGTTTGATATTTCAATCCATACTGTTTAGCGTTTTCATGCATCCAGGATCCTTTTAATACTTTTAAAAATCCTAACTGGAGCTGTTCTGGATGAATTTGAAACACCTCATTAAAGGAACGATGAAAGCTTTCATAGTCTTCAAATGGAAGTCCAGCAATCAAATCCAGATGCTGGTGAATATTTTCTTGTTTACGAATGATTTCTACAAATTGAGCGACTTTTTGAAAGTCCATTTTCCGACGTATTTCTTCCAATGTTTTCGGATTTGTAGTCTGAACACCTATTTCAAGCTGAATCTGTCCCGGTCGCATCATTCCAAGTATTTGTAGTTCCTCCGCGGTAAGAATGTCTGCAGCAATTTCAAAATGAAAATTCGTGATACCATTATCTTTTTCCTTCAGAAATTTCCAAATCGCGATACTTCGTTCTACCTGACAGTTGAAGGTTCGATCTACAAACTTCACCTGCTTTACTTTTTTTTCAATAAAAAAACTCAATTCCTCAAATACTTTATCCAGCGATTTAAATCTTAATTGTTTATCAATGGATGAAAGACAATAGCTACAACGAAAAGGGCATCCTCTGCTAGATTCGTAATATATAATTTTATTTGCAAATGCAAGATCAAAATCTCCGATTTGATCATATCCAAACGGAATCTGATCCATTTGTACAAAGGAGTTCGCATGATTTGTTTGAATTTCATTTTTGAATCGGATTGTAATTCCTGCAATATTTTCCAATTCAATCGATTGTTTCACATAATGCTGACAAAGATTTAAGAAAGTCTCTTCCCCTTCTCCATTCATTACGCCCTTCACGAAAGGATGTGTGGTCAAAAACGCAGTACCGGAAAAGCTAACTTCTGGCCCTCCGACCCAGATTTCCACGTTGGGCAGAATGATCTCTAACTCCCGAATGAGGGATTCTATCATCTGAATATTCCAAATGTAACAGGAGAAACACAATACATCTGCTTTTAATTTATAGATCTCTTCTAATATCTGATCTTCCATTTGATTAATGGTATATTCTGCAATCGCAATATGATCTTGATATTTATCTGCATACGACTTTAAATTCAACAGTGCCAGATTTGTATGGATATACTTTGCATTTACGCCAATCAATGCTATTTTCATTCGATTGCCTCTTTCTATTTCGTAAATTTGAAAAGACCGCCATCGCTGGCGGACTCTTTACATAATCATTCGCTTAATGGTAATACATCGCGCTGCTACATCATCTCTTAAATTCACAGAACTGCCATTACTCAATAATTTAATACGTGGTCGAAGAACAAAATCGCTATAGTTTTCAACTACAATTGCGTGCTGTCCTGTTGATAATTCGACCTGACATCCAATTGGATAAACAGCTACTTTCTTTAGAAAAACACTTAGCACGCCTGGGTCAAACTCGACACCATTCATGGCCATCAAATATTCTACAGCATCCGCTGGTGGCTGTGCCTCATGATACGGTCTTTTTGAAGTCAACGCATCGTATACATCGACTAATTTGATGATTCTTCCAAACAATGGAATATCTTCTTCCTTCGTTCCAAGTGGATAGCCGGTTCCATCATACCATTCATGATGCTCCAACACCCCCCCATATACGAAAGCAGAAAAAGTATAGTGTTCTTTTAAGAAATCGCATCCCTGTCTGGGATGTTCCTGAATCACTTTACGTTCTTCAAA
>JAGOGN010000173.1 GCA_017996675.1 Lachnospiraceae bacterium
ATAATACAATGAGAGAACAGATTAATGCGGCAAAAGAAAAGGGCTTGGAGCTTCTAGCAATCACAGAACATGGGCCTGATATGCCTGGAAGCTGTAAAAAAATATATTTTGAGAATATGAGTATTCTAGAACGCAATCAGCAGGGAATGACCGTATTGTTTGGTGCAGAAGTGAATATTCTTGATTATAACGGAAGAGTGGATTTGCCAAATTATACTTTAAAAAATATGGATGTAGTAATTGCGAGTTTGCATCTGCCATGTTATAAAGAGGGTTCGAAAGAGCAGAACACAAACGCATATTTAAAAGCAATGGAGAACCCATGGATCAATATTATTGGCCATCCAGATGATCAGCGGTTTGAGATTGATTATGAAGCGCTTGTTTTGGGAGCCAAGAAGAATCAGGTACTGTTAGAAGTCAATGCATCTTCACTTTCTCCAAACAGCTATCGCGTCGGAGCGGCAGATAATTATAAAGTTTTATTAGGATTATGTGAAAAGCATCAAGTTTCGATCGTTATTAATTCGGATGCTCATACCGACTTACAAATTGGAGATCATGACATGGCATGGGAAGTGATTCGAAAAGCAAATTTTCCAGAAGAACTCATCGTAAATCATGAAATCGAACGAGTAAAACCTTTTTTGAATTATTACAAAAAAATGTAAGTGGAGGAAAAGTGATGAGCAAGGAAGTCGTTACGCAGGAGTTAGATCGACTATTTGATGGGATTTTAAAACTGAAGACGAGAGAAGAATGTTATGCGTTTTTCGAAGATTTATGTACGATGAACGAGTTGTTATCGATGGCTCAGAGACTTGAAGTTGCACAAATGCTAGTGGAACATCGAACTTACATAGATATAGCAGATCAAACAGGGGCATCGACTGCAACGATAAGCAGAATTAATCGTACGCTGAATTATGGAAACGATGGGTATGAAATGGTATTAAAGCGAGTGAAAGAATAAAGAATAAGACCTTCCACAAAAACGGGAAGGCCTTATTTTTTCACATCTTTTTTCACATCTTTCTTTACGTCTTTAGGCACTGGCTTCTTTACAGGCGGGGTATCTGCCGCAACCATTGCATCTATCATCTGTTCGACGATTTGCTTTTTCACGTAAATATCCATACTCAGCATACAGATCATTGAAAAATTATGTAAAAAGGATTCTTCATTCTTCTTCGCATCTGGGAAACTGGTATTGCTAATTGCATATTTGCGAATCACATCTTCCTTTAACTCTTCTAACTCATTACAGGTCATCTTTAAAACTTCATCATAGATTTCTTCAAAAGAAAATGTAGCAGTATTGGAAAAATAACGCTGCGTCAAAGGATTCAGGATTGCCTGAATGTCACTGATTGACAAAAGATTTTTAAAATAATAGATATATATTAAAGTTAAAATATGTTCTTTGGTATATTTTTTCTTCTCAGGTGGTGGAAGCAAGTTATTTTTGGCATAGTTATTAATCATGGTCTTTGTTAAGATCTTGTCTTCATCGTATCGCTTGGATACAGACAAATATCGTTCCATGTAAGTTGTGACCTGGTCCATATAAAGATCAATATTCGGTAAATCATCCGAATGTGGCATTTTTAAACTGGAAAGGTTCTGCAATATGCTGTTGAGTAAGTCTTTGTTGTCAATTTTCATGATTCCACCTCATGACATATTATATAGTAATTAAAACTACATGGCAAGCTTTTTGCCAAAATTATTGGAATTGGTGGAAAAATAATGATATAGATGATATACTACAAAAAAGAGAACAAAAGTTTGGGTCGGAGGCATTATGGTTAATATAGAAAATTTAAATGAACAACAGCAGCTAGGTGTATACGCGACAGAAGGTCCGGTACTTATTTTGGCGGGCGCAGGAAGTGGTAAGACGAGAGTTCTGACGAATCGAACCGCATATCTGATTGATGAGAAGCAAGTGAATCCATATTATATTTTGGCAATCACATTTACGAATAAAGCGGCGGCAGAAATGCGTGAACGTATTGACGAAATGGTTGGCTATGGATCGGAAAGTATTTGGGTTAGTACTTTTCATTCTCTTTGCGTACGCATTTTAAGAAGACATGCAGACCGCATTGGTTATGGAACCAATTTTACGATCTATGATTCGGATGATCAGAAGACATTGATGAAAGATATTTGTAAGCGAATGGAAATCGATACGAAACTTTATAAAGAAAAAATGTTTTTGAGCGCGATTTCGAAGGCAAAGGATGAATTAATTGGTCCAGAAGAATTTGCACTCATGGCAGGTGGGGACTTTAATGAAAAGCGAAAAGCTTCTGTGTATATGGAATATCAGAGGAGTCTCAAGAAGAACAATGCGATGGATTTCGATGATTTAATCGTGAAAACTGTGGAATTGCTTCGTGCAGACTTTCAGGTAAGGGATAATTATCAGGAAAGATTCCGTTATATTATGGTGGACGAATATCAGGATACTAACACAGCTCAGTTTACATTAATTGAGATTTTAGCAGGAAAATATAAGAATTTATGCGTGGTTGGTGATGATGACCAGTCCATCTATAAATTCCGAGGAGCGAATATTGAGAATATTTTGAACTTTGAAAAATATTATCCTAATGCAACTGTGATTAAATTAGAACAGAATTACCGTTCCACGCAGAATATTTTAGATGCGGCAAATGGTGTAATTTCCAACAACATTGGTCGTAAAGTGAAAGCTTTATGGACCAACGCTGGAGAAGGAAATCCAATTGATTTACAGCAGTTTGAAGTGGCGCAGGAGGAGACGGAATATGTGGCGATGGATATTGAACGCCATATTCGTGCGGGGCAGCAGTATAAAGATCACGCTGTTTTATACCGAACCAATGCACAGTCTCGAATGTTTGAAGAACGATTTATCAGCTATAATATTCCTTATAAAGTAGTTGGAGGCGTAAATTTCTACGCTCGAAAAGAAATCAAGGATTTGTTAGCTTATTTAAAAACAATTAATAATGGTATGGATGATTTGGCTGTAAAGCGAATTATTAATGTTCCGAAAAGAGGAATTGGAGCGACTACTATTAATAAAATACAATCATTTGCAATCGAGGAAGAACTTAGTTTTTACGATGCAATGAAGCGGGCAGATGAAGTGCCAGGTTTGGGAAAGAGCAAAGATAAAATCTTGTCATTTGTGAAGTTTATTCAGGTCTTTCGTAGTGAAGCGGAATATTTGGGCGTAGAGAAATTATTGGAAAAAGTAGTGGAAGATACCGGATATTCAGCCGAACTTCAAGCAGAAGGAACAGATGAGGCACTTACAAGAATCGAAAATATTGACGAATTGATTTCAAAAGCTGCTTCTTTTGAGGAAGAGGATCACGGGGAAGAAGACCGTCCACAATTAAGTCGGTTTTTAGAAGAAGTTGCGCTGGTTGCAGACATTGATAGTCTAGATCAAAATAGTGATTATGTGGTTCTGATGACTTTACATGGGGCAAAGGGATTAGAGTTTAATAACGTATATCTTGTGGGAATGGAAGATGGACTTTTCCCAAGTTATATGTCGATTACCGCGGATGATAAAAGCGAAATCGAAGAAGAACGAAGACTTTGCTATGTGGGGATTACAAGAGCAAGAAAGCATTTGACCATTACCTCAGCAAAGCAACGTATGGTTCGCGGTGAAACAAGATTTAGTAAATTGTCCAGATTTGTAAAAGAAATACCAGTAGAACTTTTTGCTCAGGCGCCTAGAACTGAAAAGATAGAAGAAATGCCGAAAAATGAGAGCTTTAAGCAAGCATTAAAGACCTTTCATGCAAAGCCTTTTTCTACCACGACTACGAAGTTGACGTCTCTTGATTACCAAGAAGGTGATCGGGTAAGTCATATCAAATTCGGCGTGGGAACGGTGTTGACGATTATAGAGGGTGGTCGTGATTATGAAGTCACGGTAGAGTTTGATAGTCAGGGAGTAAAGAAAATGTTTGCCTCCTTTGCAAAGTTGAAGAAGGTAAATTAAAAAAGAATAAAAAGTGAAATATAGGATGATA
>JAGOGN010000174.1 GCA_017996675.1 Lachnospiraceae bacterium
CTATTATTACATTTTACGAATACTGATAAAAACCTTCACCTGTTTTTCTACCGAGCTTTCCACCACGAACCATTTTCTTTAAAAGTGGATTTGCTCTATATTTTGGATCCCCTGTTTCGTTATATAGTACTTCCATAATAGCCAAACAAACATCTAAACCAATTAAATCTCCTAATTCTAATGGACCCATAGGATGATTTGCTCCTAATTTCATAGCAGTATCAATATCTTCTGCCGATGCGATACCATCTGCAAGAATAGCGATTCCCTCATTAATCAAAGGAATTAAAATACGATTTACTACAAAACCTGCTGATTCTTCTACCTGTACAGGAACTTTTCCAATTTGTTTCGAAAGCGTTATCACCTGTTGAACCATTTCATCTGGTGTATTTAGGCCTGCAATTACCTCTACTAATTTCATGACAGGTGCAGGATTAAAGAAATGCATTCCTACTATTGGTCTGTCTAATCCTGATGCCATTTCAGTCACTGATAAAGAAGATGTATTTGTCGCAAATACAGTATCTTTCTTGCAAATAGTCTGTAACTCTGCAAAAAGTTTCTTCTTCAATTCCATATCTTCGGCTGCAGCTTCAATAATTAGGTCGCAATCGTTGCAGATTTGTTTGGTTCCAGTAGAAATTCTCGACAAAATCGCATCTGCTTCTGCTGCTTCCATCTTGCCTTTTGCAATTCTCTTTTCGAATCCCTTCGCTATTCTGTCTTTGCACTTTACCGCATTATCCGCATGACTATCATTATTCGGGCACAAAAAAACCTCAAACCCTTCCGTCTGTGCAAATGCCTGTGCAACTCCAGTACCCATTGCTCCTGCTCCAATAACACCTATTTTCATTGTATTACCTCCTTAAAATGGACTATTTTACGATATTGACAAAAAAATATCATAATACCCAGAGAATATACTAGCACACTAGTACTAGAAATGCAACTTTGTATATCCCTTTTGTTAAGAAAGTATCAAAAAAAGTACAAATTAATACAATTAAGCTTTTTCTACAATTGTAGCACATCCCATACCGCCACCGATACATAAAGTAGCCAATCCTTTGTGTGCTTCTGGACGTTTCTGTAATTCATGCAACAGTGTTACCATAATTCTGGTTCCTGATGCCCCAACAGGATGTCCCAATGCAATTGCTCCACCATTTACATTCAATTTATCTTTGTCAAAGCCAAGATCTTTACCAACAGCAATTGACTGAGCTGCAAATGCTTCATTTGCTTCGATCAAATCAATATCGTCCATTTTTAATCCTGTACGTTTCAGCAATTTTTCTGTTGCAGCAACTGGTCCAATACCCATAACAGATGGATCCACACCAGCTAACGCACCGCCAACCCAGTAAGCCATAGGCTTCACACCAAGTTCTTTTGCTTTTTCTTCTGACATCACTACCAAAGCAGCTGCTCCGTCGTTGATTCCCGAAGAATTTCCTGCTGTAACGCTTCCGTCTGTTTTAAATGCAGGTTTTAATTTTCCTAATGATTCAGCTGTTGTACCAGCTCTAGGACCTTCATCTTCCGTAAACATTACTACTTCTTTCTTAACTTTTAATGGAACTGGAACGATTTCGTCTTTGAATCTGCCTTCAGCCATAGCCTTTTCACATTTCTGTTGACTTTCAGCAGAGAAAATATCTAACTCTTCTCTTGTGATTCCATATTGTTCAACAATATTTTCAGCTGTAACGCCCATGTGATAATCATTAAATGCATCCCAAAGTGCATCCTTAATCATGGTATCCATTACTTTCTGATGATTCATTTTATAACCAAATCTAGCGTTTTCCAAAGCATAAGGTGCCATGGACATATTTTCCATTCCACCTGCTACTATAACATCAGCCTGTCCTGCTAAAATAAGACTAGCTGCTTCATTGATACATTCTAAACCAGATCCACATACAACATTTAATGTAAGTGCTGGTACTTCATTTGGAAGTCCTGCTTTCAGTGTAGCCTGACGTGCTACGTTCTGACCCTGATTAGCCTGAATTACGCAACCCATAATCACTTCATCTACCTGATCTGGCGCAACACCAGCGCGGTTTAAAGCTTCTTTAATCACAAGTGCACCAAGATCTGTAGCTGGTGTCTGGCTTAAAGCTCCTCCCATCTTTCCAATTGCGGTACGACATGCTCCTACAAGTACTACTCTTTTATCCATACGTTTCTCCTTCTCCTTAAAAATATTTATCTTAAAAATCAATAAAAAACATGATTTCCAATGATCGTTCCTTCTTTGTCTCCGGTATTTCTTTTGAAAAAAAGACAATTTACATTTCTGACGCCGCCAAGAACTTCTTTTGCTGCACTCATGCAACTACTAGAAGCCCCTTTCATCAGCACAAGTTCTAATCGTCCTGATGCAGCAGGTGCAAACTGGCCACTTTGATAAATCACCTCACGAATGGTATTTGGGAAACGATTACTGTCTACGCGGTTTAAGATGACACTTCCTACAGCAAGTTTACCTTCATAAATCTCTCCCCCGGACTCACACTCAATTAGAGCTGCCAGAAGATTTAAATCTGTAACATTTTCTGGATCCGGATCTTTTGGTTCTTCAGTCTGACCACCAGAATCATTATTTCCTGATTCAGGATTTTGTGACGGCTCTGATGGTTTTGGTTTTTGACTTTCTTCCCACTGTTGCTGTTGTTGCTTTTCGATTTCTTTTGCTAATTTTTCTTCATTTGCTTTTGCAGCTGCAATCAGCTGATCCAATTCGCTTGTAGAAAGCTGAATTTCTTCTTTTGAAGCAAGAATTGCTTGGGAAAGTTTTTGTTGTTTTTTCTCACATTCCGTTTTTGCAACTTGAACATTTTGTTTTTCTTGTTTTAAATCTTTTTGTATATCCAATATTTGCATACAGACCTGATCATAATTCTTTAACATCGAGCGGTCATAATTCGTAATCGAATTACCATATTCAACTGCATTAATTAACTCAGCAATTGATTGACTCTCCATTATTTTTTCTAAAATGGATCCACTCCCATTTTCAAACATATACTGAATTCTAATTTTCATATCCGTATAGAGTCTTGCCTGTGTATCCTTTTGCTGTTTCAGTTCTACTTCTTTGCTCTGTATTTCATTTTCTATCTTAACAATTTCCTGTGTAAGCTTTGCAATTTGATCTGTCGTTGTTTTCATTTCTTGGTTCAACTGTTGTAACTGTTCTTCCTTCGTCTGAACCTCTTTTTGAACATGCTCAATTTCAGTGGCTCTAGAGGGTATCACTAAATTTCCCACTCCTGTCACTGCAAAAAGTACTCCAATTAATACTGCACTCTTCTTCCAATTGATTTTGAGCATCAAATCACACTCTCTTTATCCAAATATTTTGCAAAAAATAAATCTGCAGGAATTGCTTTTTCATATACAAACCCCTGTACATTCTCAAATCCTAATTTATGAATCTGAGAAAGTTGCTCCTTCGTTTCTACACCTATCACAACTACTTTATCCTGATCCTGAATCATATCCTTGAGCTGATTCATATACCAACTTTGCACATTCCAGTTGTTTGTTTTGTCAAACAGTTTTTGGTCTAATTTGACCATATCAAGCCATGGCCGATCGAGGATTTTAATCATGTCAAATCCTGTTTCAAAATGATCCACAATAATTGAAAATCCCTGTCTTTTCAGACTCATTAGCTCCTCTTCCATAACATCGGAACAATCCTTTAAGTCCTTCATTGATAGTTCAATTTGAATCAAAGATGGATCCACCTGATACTGTCTGGCCATTCGAAGTATTCTTGTTGAAAATCCATATCTTTCACAGCTACTAATCGAAAAATTAACGCTTACTTTTACTAAATGCGTTCCGCTTTTCTCACATTTTTTTAATTGTTTTAATACCATTTCATAAACAGTATAATCTAATTTTTCCATATTTCCACTTTTTTCAAGTGCTGGAATGAAGTCTTTCGGGCAACGCAAATATCCTTCTTCATTTGTCCAATATGCATATGCCTCTACCGATT
>JAGOGN010000175.1 GCA_017996675.1 Lachnospiraceae bacterium
ATATTTTATTAAATTATTTAAAAAAGAAACAAAATGCACTCCGTTGGAATACAGGAGCCATTCGTAAGTATCAGGTGTGTTAACACAGGGTATCAACTGTGTTAACTACACGAAGGAGCATAGATAATTCCTTTGATTTGCGGATCCGTAAAAGCTTCCTTTAAGTCCTGTGCCCTCGCTTCTGGATGTTCCTTTAAATATGTAATACCCTTTAATGAATTTGGCATAAAAACTGGTACTAATCCAAGTTCCTGTAGCCTCTTTTGTCCTAAAATTAAATTATGCTTCGCAAAATCTTCTCCAAGCATACCACTTGATAGACTTACAATAGCTACCTTGTCTCCTACTTTAAGTTCTTTTGGTTTTCTCATCTGCTGCCTCCAATCTATAGTAAACTATATTGCAGTCTGTATCCGATAAAATTCTTTCAGTTCATCTATTTTCTTGATTCTTAACCAGGCATCTTTGCTTCCAATCTGCCTTAACTGATCTTTCGTTGTAATACCTACCTCATTTAACTGTCGTTCCACTTCTTTTCCGATATTGAATAGATTCGCTAATTCTCCCATTTCACATACCTCCATTTTAACATAACATGTTTTAGCATAACATGGATAAAAAAAAACACAAGGGCAGTTACCTGCCCTTGTGTTTTTTTTCTTCTGTTGTTTTAAAGCGAATTGAAAAGCTTTTTCTTCCTCACATCGTTTTTTTGACGCTATTTTACGATCATGTTTTGCCTCTTCTTGTCCTAACTTGATTGCCTGTTGAGACTTTGTACCAATGGCAGCATTTTTTAATTGTTTTTTTACTTCCCTTTGGCGACGCTTTGGATTTACTTTTTCTTTCTCCTTCATTTTAAATTCAACAGTTGGTCCAAATCGAAGATTGTAGTAATTCGAAAGTACAAAATTTTCAACTTCGTAGTCTTTTGGTTCTGCACCAAATGTGACTTTACATACGCTAAGTTTTCCTTCTTGTCTTTTTTCAAATACACCAATCCAGAATGGTTCCTCAAACAATACCTGCAATGTTTCACATACTTTGTCCATTTTATTCCCTCCTTAAAGAATTAGATGAACAAAGAATGGGCAACCAAGGAGGCAGGTTACTGACAGCTTATGCTGCTCCCGGACTACCTACCGGGACGTGTTTTTATCTTTGTGGTTTTATTATAACACCTAAAAATTGACATTCAAGTTAAAATTATCCACGTAGTGTCTTTAAATCTGGACCTTTTCCTTCTAACATATCCTTTACTCTCTTTCCGATTAAGGTGGAGTAAATTGGGTGCGTTAATATGTAGAAATCTTCGTCTTCAATTGCATTAAATACGCTCATACCAATGCTGTCAACCGGAATTCCTGTGGTCACTACATGTTCTGCGATTGCCTGATGCATTTTAAAAGAATCGCTTTGATAATATGGATCTTCCACCGCGCTAAAACGTTCTGGTCTATGTTTTTCATAGTGATGCAAATCCGTTTGCACAAATCCTGGGCAAAGCACAGATACCTTTATATTTGCATTTATTTTTTGCAAATCATAGCTTACACTTTCCGAAAGTGCTACAGACGCATGTTTTGTTGTATGATATGCTGGCATTCCGTCTGATGTAATGAGGCCTGCAACAGAAGCTGTATTAATGATATGGCAAGGAGTTCCTTGCTTTAACATGATAGGAATGGCAAGGTTCATTGCATATACCTGACTCATGACATTAATGCTTACAATCCAATCCCAGTCACGCATTGGAAGTTCCCAGATATAACCTGGAATTGCTACACCTGCATTATTAAAGAGTAAATCAATCTGTCCAAAGTTTTCGATGGTAATATCCACCATCTTTTTTACTTCTTCGAGAAGGCTTACATCTGCCGTAAGAGAAACTGCTACTGCACCCATAGACTCTACCAATTTCTTTGTGCGTTCAACATCCTCACCTTCAATATCAACTAGAACCATTTTCATATTACGAATGGCACATTCCTTTGCAATTTCAACGCCGAACCCATTACCTGCTCCGGTAATTACTGCTACTTTTCCTTTAAAATCCTTCATATTTGCTCTCCTATCCGCCGCCTTAACGGCACTTATCTAAAATACGAATGCTTTACCAAATCCATCTGCTACTGCTTCCACAATACTACCGTTCCTTGATGCATCTCCAATAACACGAACCTCATCAAACGAAGCTTCAAATTCTGAAACCACGCCCCTGCGAGGAGAAACACCAAGCGCAAGTACAACCGTATCTGCTTCTACTTCCATTTTTTGTCCGTTTGCAACATTAACAACAAGTACACCTTTATCCGTAACCGCTGCAAGTCTATGACCTGGCAAAATCTGTGGATTGAACTTTCTGAATCTTCCCATTAAATCCATTAAAATGGATGGATATATTCCAGGTCCAATTGTCTTAGCCATTTCGATTAAGGAAACGCTATGGCCTTGCTCTGCCAATGTTTCAGCAGTTTCACATCCAGTTAATCCGGAACCAATCACGGCAACTTTTCCTACAGCTTTTACTTTTCCACTAAGTACATCTTCTGCTGTCACTACTTTGCTATTTTCAATACCCGGTAATTTCGGAACAACTGGTGAAGCTCCACAGGCAACAAAAACTCCGACTGGATTTAATTCTTTCACCATTTCTACCGTTGCATTGGTGCCTAGGCGCACTTCAATGTTATTTTTTTCTACTTGTGTTTTCATTCCGTTTTTCAGTAATGTAATTTTTTCTTTTAATAAAGGTTTATCTGCAATGTTTAATGTACCACCAAGTTCAGCGCTCTTCTCAAATAGAACTACTTTATAATTTCGTTTCGCTAATACTAAGGCTGCCTGCATTCCGCCTGGTCCGCCTCCGATTACTGCAACCACTTGATTCTCTCCATCTTTTTCGTAATCTTTATATTCAAGCTCTCGTCCAACTCTTGGGTTAACAGCACATGAAATGTGTTTTCCTGTATTTAAAGTCTTAAAACAGTGTAGACATCCAATACAGCTTCTGATTTCATCTTCGCGTCCGTTTTTCGCTTTCTTTGCCCACTCTTCGTCGGCTAACTGTCCTCTTCCGATTCCAATAAAATCACAAACTCCCTCTTCAAGGAGCTGCTCTGCTACGCATGGCTGTTTGATATTGTTGACTGCAATCACAGGAATTTTTACATTTTTACGTATCTCCGTAGCCAAATGTTTTTTCCAACCTTGTGGATAAGAGCCTGGCTCGACAATGGTTGCACCAGATTCATAGATACCAGAACTAACATTGATTGCATCGACTCCATAGCTTTCCAGAGTGCGCGCGATTTTGATGGAATCCTCTAATTTTAATCCACCTTCTACGAATTCGTCTCCACTGATACGAACACTGATTGGGAAATCAGGACCACATAAATGTTTGATTGCTGTAATCATCTCTTCTAAGATACGAATACGGTTGTGGAAGCTTCCGCCCTATTTATCCGTTCTCTTGTTAGTAGATGGAGATAAAAACTGATCAATCAAATAGCCATATGCGGCATGAATTTCTACTCCATCAATACCTGCTGACTTTGCAATAACTGCACCCTTTACGAAAGCTTTCATAATGCCTTCACATTCCTCCGTAGTCAGAGCTCGAGGCATTTCTTTGACTACATTACACATAACAGCAGATGGAGCTACGATTTGCTTTCCATCAAGTAATCTACTATAGGTCTGTCTTCCTGGATGATGTAGCTGAACAAATATCTTTGCATCATATTTATGTACCGCATCTGCTAGTCTTTGAAGTCTTGGGATGTCTTTCCCATCTGTTACTGCTAATTGATTGGAAGTTCCCACACCGTAGATATCATCAACTCTTGTGATCTCCGTTATAATGAGACCGCATCCCCCCTTGGCACGTTCTTCGTAATAGCGAATCATTTCATCACTTGCTTCACCGGTAGAACTAGCCAGTGAAACGCCCATGGCAGGCATCACGATACGGTTCTTTAGTTCAAGTTTACCAATCATTCCTTTTTGAAACA
>JAGOGN010000176.1 GCA_017996675.1 Lachnospiraceae bacterium
GATGAGACTTCTGCCTATGGAAATATTTATAATTTAAAACAATATACTGGAGCAGAATTGTCTTATGTTACAGTGGGTCAAAATGTTCCGGATGATATAAGCATTTTTGATACACAAAAAATAGTAAGAAACCTTCTTGGGGGAAATTGATATGGATCAGGCAGAACAACTCAGAAACATTGTAAAACTTCAGAATCAGCGTTCTGAAAAAAACGCTCGTGTGATTACCATCACAAGTGGAAAAGGTGGAGTAGGAAAATCAAATACAGCGGTAAATTTAGCATATCAACTTCAGGAACTGGGTAAAAAAGTTATTATTTTTGATGCAGATTTTGGTCTTGCAAACGTGGAAGTTATGTTTGGAGCCATTCCAAAATATAATTTAAGTGATTTGATTTTTAAAGGTAAAAATATTACAGAAATCATTACAGAAGGTCCAAATGGAATTGGATTTATTTCAGGTGGATCAGGTATAGTTGCGCTGAGTAATCTAAATAGAGAACAAATTAGTTATTTGATCCGCAATCTTTCTTACTTAGATCAGATGGCGGATTTTATTATCATTGATACGGGTGCAGGCATATCAGACAGTGTAATGGATTTTGTGCTTGCCAGTCCAGAAATTATTATGGTTTCTACTCCAGAACCAAGTTCCTTAACAGATTCTTATTCACTGTTAAAGACATTGTATCGCAATCCATCCTTTCAAAAGGAAAATGGTAAGGTTAAAGTGATTACAAATAAAGTGAATTCTGCAGAAGATGCGGCAATGGTATATCGAAAATTAGATACCGTTGTTAGCAAATTTTTAGGTGGGAACCTAGAGTTTTTAGGAATGATACCTGCCGATACTGAAATTGATAAAGCAATTAGACAGCAAAAACCGGTGTCGATTTTATATCCAAAGGCAGCTTCTTCGAAAGCATTTTTTAAGATTGCAGATAATTTGTTGAATAACCGAGAAGAACAGATTATAATGAGAAAAGGAATCACTCAAATGATTTCTAATTTTATGAATCGTAGATAATAAGAGTGGGAGGAAGGAATGTTACCGGATTATTTAACAGAGGGAACCAAAATCGATATCAGTCCCATCGTAGATGATTTAAAAGAACAGAATGAGAAAATTATATACTATAGTCAGATTCAAAGTCTTTTACCGAATGGACTTCTTGAAATTAGTATGCCATTCGAAGGCGGACGCATGAAACTACTTCAGCAGGGTTTTCGCTATCGAATGGTTTTTTATACTCAAAAAGGGAATTATACTTGTGTTGGAAAAGTAATTGATCGATATAAGGCGGAACAGTTATATATGGTATCCGTGCAAATTATAACGGAGTTGGTAAAACTACAACGTCGGGAATATTTTAGAATTCCATGTGGACTTGATTTTGAGTATGCACTTTTACCTCAAATTAATTTATCGCTTGCGCAGCAGGAAACGATCATGGATGCTTTTTTGGAATCCGAACAAATGGCGGGCTTTCATAGTGGCCGATCCCTTGATATTAGCGGGGGAGGTATTCGTTTTATTTCGGATCATCCAATGGATCCAGAAGCATTCTTGAGATTGCGGCTTCATCTGGAATTTGATTATGGCATAGAAGACTTGTGCATGATTGGAAAACTACTTTCAAGCACGAAATGCAAAGATGTTAACGATCGCTTTGAAAACAGGATTGAATTTTTTAGAATCAGTGTCGATACCAGAGAGACAATTATTAGATTTATTTTTAACGAGGAGCGTAAAGCGCGAAAACAAGGTAAAGGATGATGAATATGAAAAAAAATATTATGGTTGTTGATGACTCTGCACTCATGAGAAGAGTAATGTGTGATATAATCAATTCAGATCAATCTTTTCATGTTGTTGAAGTGAGCAGGGACGGAGAAGAAGCATTGAATAAAATTAAAACAATGTCCTTTGACGTCATTGTTTTAGATATTAATATGCCTCGGATGAATGGTCTTCAATTGCTTGAACAATTAAAAAAAGATAAAATCGATGCCGTTGTAGTTATGGCAAGTACACTGACCAAAGAAGGCTCGAAGGAAACCATTCGAGCATTAGAATTAGGCGCAGTGGAATTTGTTACAAAGCCAGATACTATAATTGAAGCAAAGGGTGAGGATTTCGCTTCAAAATTGTTAATGGTCTTACGAGGTGTATTGCTGGGAGGTGGATACAATCCAGTTAAAAAACCGACTGAGTCCATCAAGCATGAGAGTAAAATCAAAAGTTTAGGAAGTAGCAGACTTGTTGCACTTGCCTGTTCCACAGGCGGTCCAAAGGCACTGCAAAGTGTGATTCCCTATCTTCCAAAAAACTTAAATGCACCGGTTGTTTTAGTACAACATATGCCTAAGGGATTCACCCGTTCGATGGCAGATCGATTAAATGAATTAAGTGACATTTTCGTAAAAGAAGCAGAAGATGGTGATGTTTTAGAAGTTGGAAAAGTTTTTGTAGCACCAGGTGGTTTTCATATGGAAATTGAAACCAGAAGAGATGGAGTCAGCCTGATACGGTTAAATTCTAATCCTGCAATTGGTGGATTAAGACCATGTGCAAATGTGATGTATGATTCATTGAAAACTACGAATTATGATCATATAACTTGCGTTGTTTTAACAGGAATGGGAATGGATGGTACAGAAGGAATTGTTGCATTGGATAAAGTGAAAAACATTTATACAATTGCACAGGATGAACAGTCAAGTGTCGTATATGGTATGCCAAGGGCAGTTGCTGACGCGGGTGTTACAGATGAAATTGTACCATTAAAAGAAATTGCAAAATCAATCATAAAAAATGTGGGGGTAAGATAACATGGATGTAAGTCAATATCTAGATATTTTTATCGATGAGACAAGTGAACATTTACAGGATTTAAGTGACTGTATTATGGTTTTAGAAAAAGAACCAGATAACAAAGATACCATAAATGAAATTTTTCGTGCAGCACATTCACTGAAGGGAATGGCTGGAACAATGGGATTCAAGAGAATGCAGCGCCTGACACATGATATGGAGAATGTATTCCAAGAAGTGCGTTCTGATAAGCTGGCTGTAAATAGTCAGATGATCGATGTACTGTTCCAGTGTTTAGATGCAATCGAATCTTATTTAGAAAATGTAAAAGCATCTTCTACAGAAGGAACACAGGATAATGAAGCAATTATCCAAGCTTTGAATGCATTACTAGAAGGCCGGACGGTTGAAGTAATCGCAAATGAAGTTCAAGAGGTTCCTGAAGTGGTTCAACAGCAGGATTATGTTTTTCAAGCATTGAATCATGAATTTTCAGACGCAGAATTAGACCTTTTGAAACAGGAAGTAGAGAAAGGACAAAAATTATTTGGATTTACAATCTATGTTAATCCTGATTGCCTTTTGAAATCCGCAAGAGCATTTTTGGTTTTTCGTGCAATTGAAGAATATGGCGATATTTTAGTATATGATCCAACCTCTCAGGAAATTGAAGATGAAAATTTTGATTTGGTATTTAGCTTTATCACATCAAGCAGTGAAAAAGAAGCATTATTAGTTAAAATCGCAAAAAATGTTTCGGAAATTGATGAAGTTTTATGCGAACAAATTGATTATGAAGAAATTGCTGGAAGATCAATTGACGAAGAAATTATTAATATTAAAGAAGAAGTTGCAACAATAAACAAGAAAGTAGTTTCGAAAGATTTGCCAAAGAATAATGTTACAAAAGGACAAGTAAATGCTAAGCCTGTTACAAATAGAACTGTTCGTGTGGACATTGAAAAACTGGATACCTTAATGAATCAGGTGAGTGAGTTGATCATTGCAAAGAATTCACTTGTTTCCATTAGTGGACAGGAAGGTCAGGGTAATCAAAATCAATCCTTCCATGAGCAAATCGAATACCTAGAAAGAATTACAACTAGCCTTCATGAATCTGTAATGAAAGCAAGAATGGTTCCAATCGAAAGTGTTGTAAATAAATTCCCAAGAATGATTCGTGATCT
>JAGOGN010000177.1 GCA_017996675.1 Lachnospiraceae bacterium
TAGGAGATGAAGATCAGTCGATTTATGAATTCAGAGGAGCATCTCCTCGCATTATGTTGGATTTTAATCAATATTATCCAACTGCAATCAGAATTCATCTGGAAGAAAATTATCGTAGTAGTTTTTCAATTCTGACTCTTTCCCAAAGAGTAATTAAACAAAATCAGATGCGCTACACCAAGAAAATCGCTGGACAGAAAGAAAAATTAGATAATGGAGTTCATATTCACAAAGTAGAAGATGAGACCCAACAGTCCCAATGGATGATCACACATTTAAAAAAGAAAATGGAATCGGGATTTGAACTGGTGAATGAAGCAGTGTTATTTCGCAACCACGCTAGCGGAAGTTTTTTGGCCGGTCAGTTTTATGAGCATGGAATACCTTTTTCATTTAGTGGATATTTGCCTGATTTGTATAAGCATTTTATTGGCAAGGATATTCTTGCCTATTTTAGTGTTGCGTCCAGCTGGCAAGGAGGCTGGAGCTTGCAAGATTTTTTGCGTATTTCGAATAAACCATTACGATATATTTCTCCTTCGATTTTTACACAAAATAGTCCTTCCTGGGAAGGAATCATGAAATACTACTATGAAGATAAAAAAGATTGGATGTGTCAGCGAATGGAAGAATTTCGTGGAGATTTGAAGCATCTGTCTTTTTTGAACCCATATGCTGGAATCCAGTATATCCGAAAAGTGATAGGTTATGATCAGTATTTAGAAAATCTGGCTGGTAACGATCTGGAAAAAAAAGAGCAGTGGAAGGAAATTTTAAATAATATCACTGCATTTTCGAAAGCTTTTTCTACTGTGTCAGATTGGAAGGACGGAATCGAAGGCTACCGGAAAACATTGCAAAATCCACATCAGGAAGATGGAATCTGGCTGATGACGATTCATGCAAGCAAAGGGCTGGAGTTTGAACAGGTTTATCTCATTGATACCGTTGATGGTATTATGCCTTATAAAAAAGCAATGGACCAAGGAAAAATAGAAGAGGAACGTAGACTCTTTTATGTGGCATTAACCAGGGCGAAAAGCAGAATTGATATTCTGGTTCCAAAAAAAAGAAACTCCCACGAAGTGGGAATTTCTAGATTTATTACAGAAATGAAAAAAAAATAGGATTCGAATCTTAGTTTTCTTCTTCGTCTTCGTCGTCGCCGAATTCGTCTTCGTCTAAAATTTCGTCAAAACGTTCTGCAACAATTTCATATTCTTCATCATCTTCAATGTTGGATAAAGAAGGGTTACCTTCTCCATCTTCTGCATAACGGTAAATCAAGACTTCGCCGTCTTCATTTCCTTCACCATCTTCATTCAATGGGATTAATGCGATATAATCCGTATCTTTTACGTCAAAAATTGTAAGAATTGCACATTCAATTTCTGTTCCGTCATCCAGTTCTAAAGTGACAATCATATCGTCCTCTTCATTTTGTTCGTTCAGGTTGTTGTTTTCTACCATAATTTTTCTCCTTTAGATAATTGCCTGAATAAATAAATCAGGGTGTTTTGATAAGTCCAAAAACTCTTTATTTTGTAAATAAATAGTTGGTCTGGCAAGCTGTTCGCGGTTCTTTAAGACGATCTGTCCTTTGCTACCATCATTTAAGATTACATGCTCGTTCATGTAAGTATCCACAATATGCTCTAAAAATGTGGAAATATATAAAGCTTTGTATTTATTAAAGCCTTCTCGTTCAAATGTAGTGATAACCTCAAAAGGGCAGAGTGCATCTCGGTAGCATCGATTGGTCGTCATTGCATCATAAACATCTGCAATAGAAACAATAATTGCAAAGTCATCAATATCTTCCCCTAAAAGTCCAATTGGATAACCAGATCCATCGCAACGTTCGTGATGCATCAGTGCAGCACGTTTGATACGAGCATCCAACACCTGAGATTTAATCAAAGAATAGCCACCTTGAGGATGTTGCTTAATAACATTAAATTCTTCATGTGTAAGCTTACCTGGTTTTCCTATAATTGTGTGTGGAATCTTGCACTTTCCAATATCATGAAGTAATCCTGCCAGTGTGAGAGCATCGATGTCCTCACGGGAGAATTTCAGCCATTGGCCCATCATTCTAGCTATAATTGCAACATTAACACTATGGGAGTAAGTTGAATCATCGATTTTACGTAAGCAATGGAGCATTTCAAAAATATTTGCAGAGTTTGCAGTTTGACGAAATAAATCAAGGGTCTCTTCTAAAAGGTCGTGTTCATCAATGACCTCATTTTTGAGAATGACGTCATTCATATAGGTCTTTAAATAATCGACTTTTTCAGTGAAAGCCTTCTTGAAATGTTTGAATTCAACGCTGTTTTGAATTCGTTGCTGGTAGGAGATAATATCCGGATTTGATGCATACTCATAGGCATCAAGTTCATCTCCAGATAGAACCTTTGCTTCCTTGATGTTATAATAATTCATATGATTAATCATTTGATTAGTTAAGGAAGCTCCCTGTCTGACAATAATCTGTCCACTTCGTGTTCGCACTGGTTCACCAGTGACCATTCCAACACTCAGATTTTCAATTTTTACTGTTCTCATATATTACTCCAATGTTTATTTACCCTTTCTAGTATAAAAATTTGAGCCTGAAAAGTCAATGCTTTTCCATCAGAAATAGGAGAAAAATTTGAAAAAAATCGATTGGATAACACATTAGCTTGTGTTATGATAAAAATGTTCCACAATATATTAGGTAAAACGGAGGAAAACAATGGGTAAGCGCCTTGGACTAAATGGATTTTATTTGAAATGGATTGCGATCATTTCTATGTGTCTCGATCATGTTGGAGCAGTATTATTTCCACAATACTTGGTCTTTCGAATAGTAGGCAGACTTGCGTTTCCGATATTTGCATTTTTGCTAGTGGAAGGGTTTCTACATACCTCGAATCAGAATCGGTATTTACTTCGATTGGGAATGTTTGCGTTGATTTCGGAAATTCCATTTGACCTTGCATTTCAAGGGGAACTACTATCTTTCTCTCATCAAAATGTGTTTTTTACATTATTTTTAGGGATGCTTTTATTGGTAATTCAAAATAGAATACGAAAAAACTCTTTTCAAATTTTATGTAGTCTAATTGTCATCCTAATCGCATATTTTGGTAGAGTAGATTATAATTTCGTTGGGCTTCTCTTTATTCTAGGATTTTACTATTTTAGGGACAGTCGAAGAAACCAATGTATTTGTTTTATAGTACTGAATTTGGCATGTTTTGGGATTGAGACGATCCAGGCGGTTGCCTGTGTGTCTGCAATTTTGATTTGGTTTTATAATGGTGAAAAAGGAAAAAGTTTAAAATACTTTTTTTATTTATTTTATCCGTTACATTTACTAGTAATCTATGGAATTTTTTGGTATATTTATCTATAGGTTAACAGGAGGCATAAGAATGAATATTTGGAAGCATTTTTTTACAATTACAAAACACAAAATTATGGTTATGAAGACCTGCTTTTCTTTAGGAATGTACCGTCAGGGAATCCTTCATGATCTATCAAAGTATAGTCTGACGGAATTTATCCCAGGATGTATCTATTATCAGGGGCATTCGAGTCCGAACAATGAGGAACGGAAAAGAACAGGGCTTTCGCTTGCCTGGCTTCATCATAAAGGACGCAACAAGCATCACTATGAGTATTGGATTGACTATTCGGGATTAAAAGACCAGCCATTAGCAGGAATGAAAATGCCAGAATGTTATGTGGTAGAAATGTTTGTTGATCGAATTTGTGCATCTAAAAATTACCAGAAAGAAGCGTATACCGACAAAAGTCCACTTGCTTATTATGAAAGAGGAAATGGACATTATGTCATTCACAAAGAAACACAGGCGTTGCTGGAAGAATTACTTGTAATGCTTGCACAAAAAGGTGAAAAAGAGACTTTTGCATATATAAAGAACAATCATTTGAATAAAAGAGGTGAAAGAAATGGACGATCAAAAGAAAATATTGTTTAG
>JAGOGN010000178.1 GCA_017996675.1 Lachnospiraceae bacterium
TCCCTTATTTCATCCTTCGACATACCTGCTGCCATAAGTTCTGCTGTCTGTTTCGTCTCTACAAATGCAAATACCTGAGACACCATGCCTGCACTATAGTTCATTGTTTCCACCATCCTTATTCTTCTCATAGTGGATAATGTCACCGAAGTCACAGTCTAACTCATCACAGATTTTCTCCAAAATATTCATAGAGACTTTCTCTCCTTTTGTCATCTTGGCAATCGTGCTGCTACTTATTCCGAGATCATTAATCAAGTCCACTTTCTTCATATTTTTGTCAATTAATAGCTTCCACAATCCGTTATACGATACTGACATATACACTACCTCTTCGTTTTCTTAATAACCATCTATATAGCTTTTATCTATACGAATTTCTATGGTGAATTGGAAAATTAAATTCCAGTCCATTCACCCAAAAACTGGAACTTAGTATTGCAAAATATATCCTAGAAGTTAGTGTTGCAAACCTCTTGATATCTAGTTATAGTTGTGGCTCAGCAATAGAGTCCGGATGGCGTTATCCAAGGAGAATACCATGGCTAAGAATGCACATCTGGTTCTTGATGAAAGAGCCACAATAGAAGTTCGCATAAGAGAACGAGCTTCATTTACTGAGATAGGTAGGGAACTTGGCAAGGACCCTTCTACTATCTCAAAAGAAGTCAGACTCCATAGTCAGACTGTACGTAAAGATTCCTTCAATCCCTGCAGCAAGCGAAGTACCTGTGATGAATACGGAACAGCATGTTCAAAGTGCAAACTACAGTATTCAAAAAGCTGCAAGAGATGTCCTCGTGTAAAGTGCTACGAGCATTGCAAGCAGTTTGAGGTATTGGTTTGTAACAAACTGAAGAAACCACCATACGTTTGCAACGGCTGTATCCAACGGCAATCCTGTAAGCTGGAGAAGCATATTTATTCTGCCAAATCAGCTCAGAAGAATTATGAGACTACTCGCTCAGAAAGTCGTCAAGGAATAGCAATTACACCGGAAGAATTAAAGCGTGTAGATGCTATTGTTTCACCGCTTGTTAAGTTAGGCCAGTCTATTCACATGATATGTGTCAATAATGCAGATGATATCATGCTTGATGAAAAGACTATTTATAACTACATTGATGCAGGGCTTTTATCTGTAGATAACGTTGATCTTCCGAGAAAGGTCCGTTATCGTACCCGCTCACATAAGAAGCCTGTAAGAGTAGACAAGCAGTGTCATGTAGGACGCACTTACGAGGATTTTGAAGCTTATCTTGCTGCGAATCCTGATATTCCGGTAGTGGAAATGGATTCAGTAGAAGGTCGCAAAGGCGGTAAAGTCTTGTTGACCATATACTTTAGAAATAGTAGTTTAATGCTTGCTTTTATCCGTGATAACAATACCGCCAAGTCAGTTACAGAAATATTTGACTGGTTGTATGAACAGTTAGGACATGAAGTATTCACTAGCCTCTTCCAGGTGATTTTGACCGACAGAGGAAGTGAATTTACTAACCCGCTGGCAATCGAATTTAATAAGGGCAATGGTCGCAGAACACATATCTTTTATTGTGATCCACAGCGTTCTGATCAAAAAGGTGGTTGTGAAGTTACACATGAGATGATTCGTCGTGTGCTTCCGAAGAAAACCTCTTTTGATAACTTAACTCAGGATGATATCAATCTTATGATGAGTCATATCAACTCATATAACAGAAAAAAGCTGAATAACCAGTCGGCACACCAGTTGTTCAGCTTCATTAATGGCGGGGATATTCTTGACAAGTTAGGAATAAAATCCATTCCCGCTAACGAGATTAACCTTACACCTCTATTACTGAAAAAATAAGAAACGTAGCGCCATTCGGAAGAAATACTGAACCGAATGAGGGGTGGAATTTAATCTTGCGAAAAAAGAAATAAAATTCGACCTCCGCTTAACGTGACTCTTTTTTCAGAGGATTAAGATCTCAAAAAAAGAATATCAGCATATGAAGCATAAAACAACTTGTTTCTAATAGTAAATTCCAGTTTTGAAGAACTTTGCAAAACTAACTTCCATAAAAATCATGATATTTTGATTTGCCAGAATTTACTTATGCAAGCGATTAGCTAAATCAGAACTTAAACTTGCAAACTGGAAGCTCGGATTCCAATTCAGCACCTTTTTTTATATACTATCAGTATATGGAAAAAATGAGATAATGTGATAATATCAAAGTATAATTATTTCATATCTGGATAAAAAATGCAGAGAGGGGTGAAAGGATGAGAGAGTAATCTACTTTTGAGAAACATGAGGTTAAATGGTACCGCAAATGCGATACTATTATTCGTGTTGCCAAAGGTGGATTATGATTCTCATATCCCCTCTTTTTTGATGGTTTATTTTTATATGTGGGAATATGCTGAATTTCAATCACCTGGCAACGGGTGATTTTTTATTTAATGGGAAAATGCGTCCTATTAAATAGAAAATGCTCCGCTTTGGATCGTACTTCGGCGGAGAGAAAGATATGTCGTTTACACGATACGCCTGAGGCGGAGCATCTCACTCGTGAGATGCTTTGTTATGGAAACGTCATAATAGGGAGGAATGTATATGTCACAGATTAGCGTTACGAACCTTACTTACTGCTATGAAGGCAGTTTTGATAATATTTTTGAAAATGTTTCATTTACACTGGATACGGATTGGAAACTTGGATTTATAGGCAGAAATGGAAAAGGGAAGACGACCTTTCTGGATATACTGATGGGAAAATATTTTTATACAGGAAGCATTACGGCATCTTCCAGATTTGATTACTTTCCCTATCAGATCACGCCGGACAGATTTGCACACTGCGCAGCGGAGTTTATGGAGGAATTAAAGGCAGGGTGTGAAGCTTGGAAGGTTATCTGCGAACTTGGCAAACTTGGTGCAGATGCAGAGCTTTTATTTCGACCGTTTGGGACATTAAGCCATGGAGAACGGACAAAAGTGCTTTTGGCGATTCTGTTTTCGGAAGAAAATGAGTTTCTGCTGATTGATGAACCGACCAATCATCTGGACCAACAGGCAAGAGAAGTTGTAAAACAGTACCTGAGCGGTAAAAAGGGATTTATTCTGGTGTCACATGACAGAGATATCCTGGATGCCTGCGTTGACCATGTGCTGGTTCTCAATCGCAAGACCATTGAAGTGCAAAACGGAAATTTTTCGAGTTGGTGGGAAAATAAGAACCGCGCGGACAATTTTGCAAAAGCAGAAAATGAAAAACATATCAGAGAAATCAGCATATTAAAGAAAGCTGCAGATAGAAGCAGCAGATGGGCGGAAAAAAGCGAAAACTCTAAAATCGGGTTTGATCCGCAGAAAGAGCATGACAGAAATATTGCGACAAGAGCTTATATTGGCAGTAAAACGAAAAAGATGCAAAGCCGTGTGAAACAGTTTGAACACCGAATTGAAAATGAAATTAAGGAAAAGGAAGGATTGCTGCAAAATATTGAAAGCCCGACAGATCTAAAATTAAATCCGCTGCGATATCATAAAGAACTACTGGCAGCATGTAAAAATCTGAATGTGGCATATCCTTCTGGACAAGAAAATGTACTGTGTGGGTTTTCATTTGAAATAAAGCAGGGGGAACGCATTTTTCTGCATGGAGAAAACGGGTGTGGAAAATCCACATTGATCAAAACAATTCTGGAACAGGCAGGAAGCAAGAAGGAAGAAATCATCATAACCGGCGGGGAGATTAAGACTGGTGCGGGGATAATTATTTCCTATATTGACCAGGATACCGGGTCAATGTACGGAACAATTGATGATTTTTGTCAAACCAGGAGGCTTGAAAAAAGTCTTTTTCTCTCGCTTCTCAGGCAGCTTGATCTGGAACGGGTACAGTTTACAAAGCGTTTGGAGGACTTTTCAGAAGGACAGAAGAAGAAGGTTTTAATTGCATCAAGCCTTATGA
>JAGOGN010000179.1 GCA_017996675.1 Lachnospiraceae bacterium
ATCCAGTATTATCTTGTTTAAATGTTTGACTAGTGATTGACTTTGAAAAAATAAAGACACCGTTTTTATTAATGATTTGTCCACTATCTTTTCCATGAATTTCTTTCCACTCTGCTTTATAACGATTCTTGAAACTAATTTTCATTTTGTCTTCATACATAAATGCCCAATTATTCTCCGGGTTTTCGCTGTCATAGATCCAATATCCATCTGCATTAATCAAAGAAGGATTACCGTTACTTGTTGTCGCAATCTTCTTCATTTGATTCAAAAGGTCACTCGCTAAATAATTTAAAATAATCATGCCTTTTTGTTCCCCTTTGGAATCAAAATATGGCATTGATATACGAATCATCGGTTTAATTGGATTTTCAATCACATCATTTTCGACATTTAAATCTAATTTTGATATGTAGATTTGATCTTTTTTTAAATTCATTGTATCCGTAAAATAATAGCGGTCTTTCTTATTTTGCAAATCAGCCTGATCGACTAGAAGGGAACCATCTGGATCATAGTTTATTCGGATAACTTCATTTCCTTCCATATCAATGAATCGTATTTGATCATAAAGCATCCTTCTATTGGAAAAAGCCAGCCACTGCTTCTCTACGTCCTCATAATCCTTAGTACCATCGTCATTTAAGCGAAGACAATCTGCCACATACAATAAATCGCCTGAAATTCTATTGATCTTATTGGAAATTATCGTATTCTCCGCGCCAATGATGTTTTGTTCATTTTTTAGCAACTCTTTTCTTTGTACTTCTCTAATTTCAAACTGTATTAGCGACGATACAATCAGAACCGCTATTCCAAGTACCAGAAATATACCGAGGGCATACCTGATAATTACACTCTTTTGTTTCATCAACCCCATGTCATCCATTTGTCTCCTCCTCAGCTGTAAAATCACCTTTTCATAAAACTATTCCTACTCTGGTTTTCTAGCCTTTACGATGTTTACGCGGTCATGACACTTCCAAATTCCACCGTGTTGATTAATTGCATCACGCAATCCATTCATAAACAGACTCCGATTTGGCTCTTGTAACGTAATATGATCTGCATGTGTCATTGTAAGACTGACGAAATCATCCGCAGACATATCCGTGTCATATTCATAATCAGCTACTTCAATTGGCAAGAATCCATAGTTAATCACATTCCCTTTATTAATCCTGCAATTATAATGTGTTTCTGGTTTGAAATATTTCTCATAAATTGTATTTTTTTCTGCAAGTAACCCGGCGGAATTTCTATGTTCCTCATTTCCTAGATTTGCAATCATAACGAGACATCCACCTGGTTTTAACAATTCAAAGGCACGACTAAAAGCTATTTCTTCTGGAATCCATTGAATTGTTGCCGCAGAAAAAACCATATCAAACTGTTCATTTGCAAAATTATGTGTGCAAAAATCATCATTGATCATAGTCAAATTTCCATAATCTGCAAATTTATTTTTTGTATATTCAAATAAGTGGCTTCCTAGTTCGATTCCCACGTAATCACATTCTGTTTGAAGCAGTGGCAATGTTGCCTGTCCTGTTCCCGGTCCAATTTCAAGAACTCGTTTACCTGGCTTTAAATCTGCATATCGAATAATGTGGTCAAATGCCTCCTCGCAATATCTCGGTCTCCATTTATCAAATTCCTCTGGTATCAAATCATAAACTTTTCTAAACTCCATTTCATCCTCCGCTCTGGTCTAACGTATCATATCAATCTGCCCATCTTCCAGGCTCGGTTCAAATCCAATGCTCTTATATAAATGGATCGCATTATCATTCATTTTATCCGCTGCTAAAAAGGCTTTCTTTGCTCCTTTTGCTTTTCCATATGACAACGCTTGCATAATTAACTTTCTGGCAATCCCTCTGTTTTGGTACTCTGGACGTACACATACTTCACGTATCCAAGCGACTGCACCTTTTTCACTATCATGGGCATAGGTGGTTGTGCAAACAAGACCAACAATCTGACCCGACTCATTTTTTTGAACAAAGATGGTTTTATTATGATCACCTTCCTCACAATTACTCAACCATCCGCTTAAAAAATTCTCAGTCTCTCCGGTAAAGCCACGGCTTTGGTTTCTACAAGATATCGTCACCTCAGAAGCCTCCAGACATTCCTCTTCTTTTAATCTAATTGCATTACCCACCTCATCCTGAACGTCATCAAGATTCTTTTTAAAATAATCATGCCAAATATTTCGAATGGAAAAACCAGAATTTTCAAATGTTTTCGTCCATTCCTTTGGAATAAAGGTTATGAGGCACTTTTCCTTTCCTATTTTACTGATTATATCCTCTGCCTCATTTGCAGCCCAGCAGTATTCATACTCCTTAGCAGCATCATTAAATCCACGTAATAATAGCAATTGCTCTGTGTTAGTTATGATTTCATAATGACATACATCCTCGTAATCAGTGTATGCCAACGATGTAAACGGATACTTTTCTAAACTTTCCTGTATTGTTTCAAAATCTATTTCTCTCATTTATATATTCTTTTTATAAATACACTTGCCAGCTTATAGATTGGATTCTCAAAACGTCTCTTTACTTTCTTTAATTCTGCACGAATTGGAATGCTTTGCGGACAATGCTTCTCGCATGCACCACACTCCTTGCATAAAGAGGCTGCACTTCGTTTGCTTCTCATTGTGGTACACATCAAGTATTCCATGAAACCTTTCCAATATCCATCTGTATAACTTACGTTATAGCAACGGAAAGAGCCTGGTATATCCACTCCAAAAGGGCATGGCATACAATAGGAACAAGCGGTACAGTTTACTTTCGTTTTTTCATTGAAGGCGTTCTTTACCTGTTCGAACATTTCCATATTCTCTTGTGTCATTTCATCAATTTCTACAGTAGAAGCAATTTTGATATTTTCCTCTACCATGGCCATTGAATTCATACCTGACAACACCACAGATACTTCCTTCTGGTTCCAAAGCCAGCGAAGCGCCCATTCTGCAGCACTTCTTTTTTGCGGTGCTTTTGCGAATACTTCTTCTACCTTCTTAGGTAAATGATTAACCAGAACCCCACCTCTAAGAGGTTCCATTATTACTACAGGAATACCCTTTTGGGCTGCTGCAACAAGACCTTTACGCCCTGCCTGGCTGTTTTCATCCATATAATTATACTGAATCTGACAGAATTCCCAATCGTAAGCGTCTAATAATTCAAGAAATGCAATGGTGTTTCCATGATAAGAAAATCCAACATGTTTGATCTGCCCTCTTGCCTTCTTTTCCTTCAACCAGTCAATTACACCCAAACCAATCAATCGATTCCATACATTAATATCTGGAAGCATATGCATTAAGTAATAATCTACATAATCTGTCTTCAGGCGCCTTAACTGCTCACTAAAATATTTTTCCAGATCATCTTCTTTTTTCACAAGATAATGAGGAAGTTTCGTTGCAATTTTAACCTTTTCCCTGCAGTTATTCTTGGCAAGAACGGTTCCTAGTGCTTCTTCGCTTCCAGAATACACATAAGCCGTATCAAAATAATTGATTCCATTTGCAATGGCATACATAATTTCTTGTTCCACTTCTTCCATGTCAAAGGAAGTCCCCTTCTTAGGGAACCTCATACATCCAAATCCCAGGATAGACAAATCCTGCTCTCCATTATTATTTCTATAATTCATATTCTCTTGCCTCACTAATTACTAATCAATAGTTCCTATGAAAAAAGCCCTATTCTGCTTAATCAAAAAATAGTCCATCCACAACGTTAATGAAAAGGGCCGTATCTTTAATTGGATGTAATTTTCCATGCCACCATACTGAGGTATTATTAGCTCTAATCGTCACATCATCACCGTCTTTCAGATGATAAGTTACTGTAACAATAGGAATACCTTCAGTTCCTCCACGAAGTCGGTAATTCAAAAGATTTGCTGCATTTAC
>JAGOGN010000002.1 GCA_017996675.1 Lachnospiraceae bacterium
GGTATTGTGATCGAAGGATTGGAAAAACCAAAGTCAGATATTGGTGAAGAAGAGGAAGATGAAGAATATTAATGGAAAAAAAGCGTAAGGTTTTAGTTGGATTATCTGGCGGAGTAGATTCCTCAGTTGCGGCTTATTTATTGCTGCAGGAGGGTTATGAAGTAATCGGGATCACAATGCAGATGGAATCGGCGATGGCCAATCAGAAAGTGATTGAAGATGCAGCATTAGTTGCAAAACATCTGGGCATTACGCATATTGTTCTGGATTTCCATAGGGAATTTAAAGAGCATGTGATTCAGAATTTTATTCAGGAATATCAAAATGGACGAACACCGAATCCATGTATTGTTTGCAACAGACATGTGAAATGGGAGGCTCTTTTGGAAAAAGCTGATGAGCTTGGTGCAGATTATATTGCAACGGGGCATTATGCTAGTATCCAAAAACTTGACAATCAACGGTATGCAATCACTAATTCTGCGACAGCTGCAAAAGATCAGACGTATGCGCTGTATCAATTAACACAAAAGCAATTGGAGCGAACACTGATGCCCGTTGGTGTTTATGAAAAGGATCAGATTCGTCAGATTGCTTTAGAAGCATCGATACCAGTGGCAACAAAGGCGGACAGCCAGGAAATTTGTTTCATACCAGATCATGATTATGCTGCTTATATTGAGCGCAATTCAGATGTGGTATTGCCAAAAGAAGGTGACTTTGTAAATACGCAAGGTGAAATAATTGGCAAACATAAAGGCTTGATTCATTACACGGTTGGACAACGTAAGGGTCTAAATTTAAGTGTTGGTCATCCAGTGTTTGTAAAAGAACTTAAAGTTGAAGAAAATCAGGTCGTGATTGGTGAATCCAAAGATCTCTTTACCACAGTTCTGCAAGCTTCTCCTGTTCATTACATGGGAATTGAGAAACTAACAGAACCTACGAGATTTTTAGCAAAAATACGGTATGGACATAAAGGACAATGGTGTAACGTCATTCCAAAAGAAGATGGAAGTATTGAGTGTGTTTTTGATGAACCAGTTCGTGCAGTCACACCAGGTCAGTCAGTGGTATTATATCAAGATCATTATGTTGCGCTTGGAGGCGTAATACAATAAAAACTGCCCTTGGGCAGTTTTTTTGCGTTTAAAATGGAATATTTATTTTTTGTCGGTTTTCATAAATACAAAAATGATCGAATCCGATGTGGGCAAGCGTGGATGCTACTTCTTCAAAATTGGCAGCAAGGTATTCCGGTGTGTGTGCATCGGAACCGAGAGTGATATTAGTACCCCCAAGCTCATAATACCGTTCTAGTATTTTGGCGCCAGGATTTGTTCGACCTAAGCCACAGCGAAAACCACCTGTATTGACTTCGAGACTCTTATCCTGTTGAATCAAGTATTGTAAAATCAACTCGATATCTGGCATATATTTTTCCAGGTGAAAATCCTGGTCTTTATTTGGAAGATAGCGGACCGCATAATCTAGATGGGCACAGGTGTCATAACAATTTGTACTAGATAGATTCTGAAAGATTTCCTGAAAGTAGGAATGTAGTCCTTCTTCAATCGACTGATTCTGGTAAAACGATGGAAAGGCAGGGTCTTTTCTGCTTACTGTATGGGTGGATCCAATCACAAAATCAAAGGGATAAGACTCGACTATGGTCTGAATTCGATTTGCTAAGTGAGGTTGAAGACCCATTTCGACACCAATGAAAATCTGAATTTGTGAATGGTAATCTGACTGAAGCTTTTTGAGGGCCTGAAAGTAGGACGGAAAATCTAGCACAAATAAATCATCATGATCGGGGTAATCCATGTCACAATGATCGGTAAACCATATTTTAGAAATTCCAAGACTTATGGATTTTTCTATGATTTTAACTGGATCGGTAGTTGAATCTGATGAAAATGCACAATGAATATGTGAATCACAAAGCATAATAGTCTCCTTTTATGAAAAATCAGATTAAATTGGTAACACATGTTGGAGGACTTGACAAAAAATAAACAAGGCTTTCTTTTATCAGCAAATCCGCTTGTATTTTACACTGTAATTCGTTAAAATACAAGGGAGAGAATGTAAAAATAGTAATCTATCGTTTGAATAATAGGAGGAAAGAATATGTTGAATAAAAAGTCCGTAGAAGATGTGAATGTGAAAGGTTTACGTGTGTTGGTTCGATGTGATTTTAACGTTCCTTTAAAAAATGGAGTAATTACCGATGAAAATAGATTAGTGGCTGCTTTACCAACCATTCAGAAATTAATTCAGGAAGGCGGAAAAGTGATTTTATGCTCTCACCTTGGAAAGCCTAAGGGAGAGGTAAAGCCAGAATTATCCCTTGCACCTGTTGCTGTAAGATTAAGTGAACTCTTGAATCAGCCAGTATTATTTGCGGCAGATGATGAAGTTGTAGGTGAACATGCAAAAATAGCAGTTGCTCAAATGCAAGAGGGTCAGGTCGTTTTACTTGAAAACACCAGATTCCGTAAAGAAGAAACCAAGAATGAAGACAACTTCAGCAAAGAACTTGCTTCTTTGTGTGATGTGTTTGTAAATGATGCATTCGGTTCTGCACACAGAGCACATTGCTCCACAGAAGGTGTAACAAGATTTGTTTCGGAATCAGTGGTTGGTTATTTGATTGAAAAAGAAATTGAATTCTTAGGAAATGCAGTGGAGCATCCTGCACGTCCATTTGTTGCTATTTTAGGTGGTGCAAAAGTTGCGGATAAATTAAATGTAATATCCAATTTATTAGAAAAATGCGATACGTTAATCATTGGTGGAGGAATGGCTTATACCTTCTTAAAAGCAAAGGGTTATGAGGTTGGAGCTTCTTTAGTAGATGATGAAAAGCTTGAATATTGTAAAGAAATGATACAAAAGGCTGAAAAACTTGGAAAGAACCTGCTATTGCCAGTAGATACCCTCGTTGCCGATAGCTTCCCAAATCCAATTGATGGACCAATTGACGTAAAGAACGTTTCGGTTGAAGAGATTCCAGCAAATCAGCTTGGATTAGATATTGGTGAACAATCAAAAGAAATCTTTGCAAAAGCAGTCGCAGATGCAAAAACAGTGGTTTGGAATGGACCAATGGGAGTATTTGAAAATCCTGTTTTAGCACAGGGTACCATTGCAGTAGCACAGGCTTTGGCAAATTCAGATGCAATTACAATTATTGGAGGCGGTGATTCCGCTGCTGCAGTCAATCAGTTGGGATTTGGAGAAAAGATGAGCCATATTTCTACCGGCGGTGGAGCAAGTTTAGAATTTTTAGAAGGAAAAGAATTGCCAGGAGTAGCTGCAATTGCGGATCGTTAATTAAGAAGATAAGAAAAGTGAGGAACTAACATGTCAAGAAAGAAAATTATAGCAGGAAACTGGAAAATGAACCAGACACCTTCTCAGGCACTGAATTTAGTAAAGGATTTGATCCCAGTTGTTCAAAGTGAGGAAGTAGATGTTGTTTTTTGTGTACCTGCAATTGATCTGATTCCAGTAGTAGAAGCGGTAAAAGGAACGAATATTCATGTTGGAGCACAGAATATGTATTATTTAGAGCAGGGTGCCTATACCGGTGAAATTTCTCCGCTAATGTTAAAGGATGCAGGAGTAGAGTACGTGATACTTGGTCATTCCGAACGTAGAGACCTCTTTCATGAAACCAATGAGATGGTGAATCTGAAAGTGTTGAAAGCATTGGAACATGATTTGACACCGATTGTATGTTGTGGGGAATCACTGACTCAAAGAGAACAGGGTGTTACAATGGATTTTATCAGACAGCAGATTAAAATTGCATTCCAGAATGTTTCAGCAAATGATGCGATAAAGACAGTTGTAGCTTATGAACCAATCTGGGCAATTGGAACCGGGAAAGTAGCGACGAGTGAACAGGCTCAGGAAGTATGCTGTGAAATTCGTAACTGTTTTAAAGAAATTTATGATGAGCAGACTGCTCAAAGTATTCGAATTCAATACGGTGGAAGTGTATCTGCTGCGTCAGCATCCGAATTGTTTTCCATGAATGATATTGATGGTGGACTTGTTGGTGGAGCATCTTTAAAGATAGAATTTGGTCAGATCGTGAATTATAAATAAAAAATATACAGGTGTTTTCAACACACCTGCAGGAGAAGTATGGGGAAAAAGCTTTGCATCATAGTAGTGCTTCTGTCTGTGATTATCCTAAATGGATGCACAGTTGGGGAAACGAAGCAAAAAAAGGCAGAATTGAGTGATACAAAAGTTCCTGCCGGTTCAAAAGTGATTGGCGAGCAAATGAGTAAACTTCAATGGGACGTTTTGACCGTTGATTCCTTTACCAACGATTATCAACAGTTAATGAAGGATTGTCCAAAAGATTTTTGCGCAAGATATCCAATGGAGGAAGAGTTTTTTTTGTGGTTCTATGGGGAGTACGGGAAAAACATCTGGAATCTGCTCTGCAACAAAGGCAAGGATCTTTTGGTGGAAGACTGGTATCGGTTAACGGGGAAATCCGTTCATGTTCTTTGGCTTAATTTTTGCAAAGAGAAAGGATTTCAAGTAGAAGACGCAGATGCAATTTTTTACAAAGAAACTGTAGCAAAGAGCGGTGCTGTATTGGATTTTTCTGGCGATGTCAACATGGATAATCATTTGGCAAACATGGAATATATGTATTTGCAACCGAATGGAATGAAGGATTGTCTGTCGAAGGAATTGTTAAATGAGGTGAAGCAGGCAGATTTGTTTTTGATTAATAACGAATTTACATTTACCAAATCGGAGGAAGGATTGCCTGGTAAGGGTTATCATTTTAAAACGGACCCAGAACGGGCTAGCCTTCTTCGTGATTGGGGTGTGGATATAGTTTCATTGGCGAACAATCATGTTTATGATTATGATGAACAGGGATTAAAAGATACGCTGCAGGCACTCAAATCGATTCAGATGCCACAGGTAGGTGCAGGACATAATCTGGATGAAGCAAAGCAACCCAAATATTTTATTATTAATGGCAGGAAAATTGCAATTGTAGCTGCTTCCCAAATTGAACGCACACTTTCCTATACAAAGGAAGCAACGAAGGATTCTGCAGGAGTTTTGAAAACTTTAAAACCAGATAAATTTGTTGGTGTAATTGAAAAAGCAAGGGCGGTATCGGATTATGTGATCGTCTATGTGCATTGGGGAACAGAAGGGCATCCACAATATGAATCAGATCAGCAACAATTAGGACAGACCTATATTGATGCTGGAGCGGATGTAGTAATCGGTGCCCATACCCACTGCTTGCAAGGAATGGAATACTATAAAGGAAAACCAATTCTATATAGCTTGGGCAATTTCTGGTTTGACTGGCAGGAGGATCTTGCTGATCTAACTGGATTGGCACAGGTTGTGATTGATGAAAATGGTGCAATGTCATTTCGTTTTTTGCCTTGTATTTACGGAAACGGAGTTACGAGACTGCTAACGGATCCCAAGGACAAAGCACAGGCGATAAAATATATGCAATCGTTATCAAATGGAGTTCGTATTGATCCAGACGGATGGATTACACAGGAGGATTAGAATGAAGAAAAAACCTACAGTTTTATTAATTTTAGATGGATATGGTTTGAATGATTCGATAGAAGGCAATGCAATTTATGCTGCAAATACGCCAACTATGGATCATTTAATGAAAACATGTCCATTCGTAGAAGGAAACGCAAGTGGACTTGCTGTTGGATTGCCAGAAGGGCAGATGGGTAATTCAGAAGTTGGTCATTTAAATATGGGTGCAGGACGTATCGTTTTCCAGGAACTGACTCGTATTTCAAAGGAAATTAGAGAAGGCGACTTTTTTAATAATGAAGCTTTGAATTATGGTATGGATCAGGCAATCAAAAATGATAGTACACTGCATATCTGGGGACTTTTGTCAGATGGAGGAGTTCACAGTCATACGGAACACTTATACGGATTGTTAGAACTTGCTGCAAGAAAGCAGTTGAAAAAAGTAGCGGTACATTGCTTTTTGGATGGAAGAGATACACCACCTTCATCAGGAAAGAATTTTGTTGCAGAATTAGTGCAGAAAATGGAAGAAATTGGAGTTGGAAAGATTGCTTCTGTTTCAGGCAGATATTATGCAATGGATCGTGATAACAGATGGGATCGTGTTGAAAAAGCTTATCGTGTTCTGGCCAACGGACAGGGTGAAACAGCAACCAATCCAGTGGATGCTGTGGAAGAATCCTACAATCAGGGACTCACGGATGAGTTTATGCTTCCAACCGTAATTTTAGAAAATGGCGAACCTGTCGCAACCGTGAAAGACAATGATAGTGTGATCTTCTTTAACTACCGTCCGGATCGTGCCCGCGAGATTTCCAGAACCTTTTGTATGGATGAATTCACAGGATTTGAACGTGGACCAAGAATTAAGACAACTTATGTATGCTTTACGAATTATGATGATAAAATTCCAAACAAAGAAGTTGCGTTCCATAAAGTAGAGTTGACCAATACTTTTGGAGAATTTTTAGCTGCAAATCAGATGAATCAGGCTCGTATTGCAGAAACCGAAAAATATGCACATGTGACCTTCTTCTTTAATGGTGGAATCGAGACTCCGAATCCGTTAGAAGATCGAATTCTTGTGGATTCGCCAAAAGTTGCAACTTATGATATGAAACCGACGATGAGTTTATTTGAGGTATGTGAGAAATTAGTAGAGGCAATTCACAGCGGAAAGTATGACATGATCATCTGTAACTTTGCAAATCCAGACATGGTTGGTCATACAGGCGTATTTGAGGCATGTGTAGCTGCAATCGAAGCGATTGATTGTTGTCTGAAAAAAGCAGTAGAAGCTGTTGAACGCGAGAATGGAACGATGTTTATTTGTGCAGACCATGGCAATGCGGAACAGCTCATTGATCCAGTTACGAAAGAAGTATTTACAGCTCATACCACCAACCCTGTTCCATTTATTCTTGTTGGGGGACCAGAGAATGTCACCTTAAGAAATGGCGGATGTTTAGCAGATATTGCTCCAACTTTAATAGAACTTTTAGGGAAAGAACAACCAAAAGAAATGACTGGTCAGTCATTGCTGGTTCATTAAAGTAGTGGCGCATCTTCGGATGCGCTTTTTTTTTGTCAGAAATTGCAAAACACAATAAGTTGTGGTATGCTAAAAAATACAAAAGAAAATAACCATAGATATAGATAGATAAGGAGCTTATTCAAATGGCAGCAAAAGTAAAATATGATGCAGACAGTATTGCAGTTCTAGAGGGATTAGAAGCAGTTCGAGTTCGTCCCGGAATGTATATTGGCAGTGTATCCAAAAAAGGATTAAATCATTTGATTTTTGAAATTGTAGATAATGCAGTGGATGAACATTTACAGGGAGAATGTGATACCATTCGTGTTATTTTAGAAGCGGATGGCTCCTGTACCGTTTCAGATAATGGACGAGGAATTCCAGTGGGCATGCACAAGAAAGGTGTCAGCGCAGAGCGAATTGTATTCACCACACTTCATGCAGGAGGAAAATTCGATCATTCTGTTTATAAAACTAGTGGAGGACTTCATGGAGTTGGTTCTTCGGTCGTGAATGCATTATCCGCATACTTGGATGTTCAAATTCGTTTTGATGGGTATATTCATCATGACCGATATGAAAGAGGAATTCCAGTGATAGATTTAGAACAGGGATTGCTACCAACTATTGGAAGGACCAAAGAAACAGGCAGTACAATTAACTTTTTGCCAGATGAAGAAATATTTGACAAAATTATATTTAGTGCGGAGGAAATTAAAAGTAGACTGCATGAAACAGCATATTTGAATCCGAAATTAACCATTTACTTTAGTGATTTACGAAATGGAAAAGTGGAGGAAAATGTTTTTCATGAACCAGATGGTATTATTGGTTTTGTAAAAGATATGAATAAGAATTCGGAAAAAGTAAATGAAATCGTTTATTTTAAGGGAGACTCAGAAGGTATTGAGGTTGAGGTTGCATTTCAATATGTGAATGAATTTCATGAAAATATTTTGGGCTTTTGTAACAATATCTACAATTCTGAAGGTGGAACCCATTTGACAGGATTTAAATCAATGTTTACCACGGTCATCAACAACTATGCGAAAGAATTAGGTATCTTGAAAGAAAAAGATGCTAATTTTACAGGTGCAGATGTTCGAAACGGAATGACAGCTATTATCTCTGTCAAACATCCAGATCCAAGATTCGAGGGTCAGACAAAAACCAAATTGGATAATCAGGACGCAGCAAAAGTAGTCGGTAAAGTTACAGGAGAAGAAATTCAGCTCTTTTTTGATCGTAATTTAGATAATCTGAAGGCTGTTATTTCTTGCGCAGAAAAAGCAGCAAAAATTAGAAAATCGGAAGAACGTGCAAAAACAAATTTGTTAACGAAACAGAAATTTTCCTTTGACTCGAATGGAAAATTAGCAAATTGTGAAAGTAGAGATGCCAGTCAGTGCGAAATCTTCATCGTGGAGGGAGATTCTGCTGGAGGTAGTGCGAAAACTGCCCGTAACCGTATGTATCAAGCTATTTTACCAATTCGTGGTAAGATTTTAAATGTAGAAAAAGCAACCATTGATAAAGTTCTTGCAAATGCTGAAATTAAAACAATGATTAATGCTTTTGGCTGTGGATTTTCGGAAGGGTATGGAAACGATTTTGATATCTCAAAACTTCGTTATGACAAAATTATCATTATGGCCGATGCCGATGTGGATGGATCTCATATCGCAACCTTGTTATTGACTTTATTTTATCGTTTTATGCCAGATTTGATTATGGAAGGACATATTTATATTGCAATGCCTCCATTATATAAAGTGATGCCTAGTAAAGGCGAAGAAGAATATCTTTACGATGATCGTGCGTTAGATAAATATAGAAAGACACATAAAGGTCCTTTTACATTGCAACGTTATAAAGGTCTTGGAGAAATGGATGCGCATCAGTTGTGGGATACAACTCTGAATCCTGAAACACGTATTTTGAAGCGAGTGGAAATTGAAGATGGAAAGATGGCGTCGGATATTACCGAATTATTAATGGGAAATGAAGTCCCTCCAAGACGTCAGTTTATCTACGAAAATGCAAATGATGCAAAGCTTGATATTTAAGGAGAAGAAGTTAAATGAAGACAAAAATAGAAGAGCAGATTATTCGCACGGAATACTCTGAAGTAATGCAAAAATCATTCATCGATTACGCAATGAGCGTTATTGTGGCAAGAGCGTTGCCAGATGTACGAGATGGATTAAAACCAGTGCAACGAAGAACGTTATATGATATGTATGAATTGGGGATTCGTTACGATAAGCCTTTTCGTAAATGCGCCAGAATCGTTGGAGATACCATGGGAAAATACCACCCACATGGGGATAGTTCGATTTATGATTCCTTGGTTGTGATGAGTCAGGACTTTAAAAAGGGATTACCATTAGTAGATGGACATGGAAATTTTGGCTCAATTGAAGGCGACGGAGCCGCTGCGATGCGATACACGGAAGCCCGTCTTCAAAAAGTAACACAAGAAGTCTTTTTGGGAGATTTAGATAAAGATGTTGTTGATTTTGCACCAAACTTTGATGAGACGGAAAGAGAACCAGTTGTGTTACCAGTTCGTTTGCCAAATCTTTTAATTAATGGTGCAGATGGAATCGCAGTTGGAATGAAAACCAGCATTCCACCGCATAATGTAGGGGAAGTTATTGATGCGGTAAAGGCATTTATTCGAAACCCAGATATTACCACACCTGAATTAATGCAACATTTGAAGGGACCAGATTTTCCAACCGGTGGAATTATTGTAAATGAAGATGAATTGGAAGATATTTATCTGACAGGTATGGGAAAAGTTCGTGTACGCGGAAAGGTTCTTGTTGAAAAAACCAAAGTAGGGAAGGATCGTCTGGTCATTACAGAAATTCCTTATACGATGGTTGGTGCCAATATTGGTAAATTTTTAAATGATGTATGTAATTTAGTAGAGAATAAAACAACCAATGATATTGTGGATATTTCCAATCAGTCTTCAAAAGAAGGAATCCGAATTGTATTAGAACTTCGTAAAGGAGCGGATACTGAGAATTTGAAAAATCTGCTTTATAAAAAAACAGGTCTAGAAGATACTTTCGGCGTAAATATGCTTGCTGTTGTAAATGGCAGGCCTGAAACGATGTCTTTAGATCAGATCATCAGATATCATGTGGATTTTCAGTATGAACTTGCAACTAGAAAATACAAAAATCTATTGCAAAAAGAACTGGATAAAAAAGAGATTCAGGAAGGATTAATGAAAGCCTATGATATTATTGACTTAATCATAGAAATACTCAGAGGATGCAAGAAAAGAGAAGTTGCGGAAAACTGTCTGATGAATGGGTGTGTGGATGAAATTGAATTCCGTCATAAAGAATCAAAGGCACTTGCACAACAACTTCATTTTACAAAGAGACAGGCGACTGCTATTTTAGACATGAGACTTTATAAACTAATCGGACTGGAACTAGAAGCACTGTTAAAGGATCATGAACAGACCATGAAAAATATTGCTGATTATGAAGATATTCTTTCTAGTCGTTTTGTGATGGCAAAAGTTATTGTAAAAGAGCTGGATTCCTATAAAAAAGAATATGCAAGACCAAGACGAACCCTGATTGAAACAGCAGCAGAAATCGTTTTAGTAGAAAAACAAATTGAACAGCAGGATGTTTATTTTATTATGGATCGGTTCGGTTATATTAAAACTATTGATGAAGCGGCTTTCGAGCGAAACAAGGATGCGATTTTGGCAGAAAATAAGTATATCCTAAAATGCCTAAATATTGGGAAAATATGCCTATTTACAAATAGCGGACAGATGCATACAATTAAAGTACAAGATATCCCGTTTGGAAAGTTCAGGGATAAGGGGCAGCCAGTAGATAATTTAAGTAATTTTAATAGTTCAAAAGAACAAATCTGTTGTCTGATGGCGGAAGAACAACTTCCAGACACCACATTTTTATTTGCAACATCGGATTGTTTATTAAAACTTGTAGAGGGAAGTGAGTTTGTAGCGGGAAAGAGAACCATTGTAGCTGCGAAATTAAACGACCATCAACAATTACTAGTTGTACAGCCTATACAAAGTAACGACAGCCTGATTTTGGAAACAAAGAAGGGCTATTACTTAAGATTCCCAGTTAATGAAATTTCACAAAAGAAAAAGTCGGCATTGGGTGTGCGCGGAATGAAAATGGGAGCAGGGGATTGTTTAAAGGAAGCACATTTACTAAAGGAAGGAGAGGAACTTGTAGTAGAGAGAGCAGGAAAGGAAATTGCATTGCACAGACTTCACATGGCTAAACGTGACGGAACAGGTATCAAAAAATAACCGAAGGTGAGGGGACTTACGAATGAGAGTAGAGTTTTTGGGTATTGGGTTAGTTGGTATTGGAGCATTGATCTTTGCATTATTTTTAACGGGGCGAGTATTAAAAAAAGATCCAGGGTCGAATGAAATGCAGGAGATTGCAAAGGCAATCGAAGAGGGTGCACGAGCCTTCTTAAAAGCGGAGTATCGCATTTTAATAATTTTTGTAGGGGTACTATTTTTATTAATTGGATTCGGATTAAACAACTGGCTAACAGCAATTTGCTTTGTTGCAGGGGCGGCCTGCTCCACAATAGCAGGATATTGTGGAATGCAGGTGGCGACGAAAGCAAATGTGAGAACAGCCCAGGCTGCGAAGACCGGCGGTATCAGGGAAGCTTTATTGGTTGCTTATTCAGGTGGAAGTGTGATGGGAATGTGCGTAGTAGGCTTAGGTCTAGCCGGAATCAGTGTATTATATCCGCTGATGGGTTATCGTGTAGAGATTCTCACAGGTTTTAGTTTAGGAGCATCGTCGATTGCATTGTTTGCAAGAGTAGGTGGAGGAATTTATACCAAAGCCGCGGATGTAGGGGCTGATCTGGTTGGAAAAGTTGAATCGAACATACCAGAAGATGACCCAAGGAATCCAGCAGTAATTGCAGATAATGTAGGGGATAATGTAGGCGATGTTGCTGGAATGGGCGCAGATTTATTTGAATCTTATGTAGGCGCATTGCTGTCGGCTGTGACATTAGGAGTTGTAGGATATCAGACCAAGGGGGCAATTTTTGCTTTAGGAGTACCAGCGATTGGTATTATTGCATCCATAATAGGAAGTTTTTTTGTAAGATTATCGAAAAACAAAGATCCGCACAGTGCATTGAAGTTAGGGACCAATATGGCAAATCTGATGGTTGTGATTTGTAGTTTTGGACTTAGCTTCTTTTTATTTGATTCTTTTCGGAATGGAATGGCAGTTTTTTTTGGATTATTGGTAGGCGTGCTAATTGGTGCGGTAACAGAAATTTATACGTCGGATCATTTTAAATTAGTGAAGGGAATTGCCAAACAATCGGAAACGGGGAGTGCGACGAATATCATCAGTGGTCTTGCAACAGGAATGAGATCTACTGCTTTGCCGATTTTATTTATCGTACTTGGAATTTTTTGCTCTTATTATGCAGCTGGTCTTTATGGAATCGCGCTTGCAGCAGTGGGTATGTTAGCGACGACAGGAAGTACAGTTGCGGTGGATGCCTATGGTCCGATTGCCGATAATGCAGGGGGAATTGCACAAATGAGTCACATGGACGAGTCGGTGAGAACCATTACTGATCAGTTAGATTCAGTTGGTAATACAACAGCAGCAATCGGAAAAGGATTTGCAATTGGGTCAGCAGCACTGACTGCACTGGCTTTATTTGTTTCTTATGCTCAGGCAGTGAAGATTGAGCATATTGATATTTTAGATATACGTGTTATAATTGGTTTGTTTGTAGGAGGAATGCTACCATTTTTATTTTCCTCTATCACGATGAGTTCAGTATCGAAAGCAGCAAATAAAATGATCGAAGAAGTACGAAGACAGTTCAAAGAAAACCCTTGTATTCTGGAAGGAAGTTGTAAGCCAGATTACAGTAGCTGTATCACGATATCAACCAAGGCTTCTTTAAGAGAGATGGTTTTACCGGGACTTCTAGCGGTCAGCTCTCCGATTGCAATGGGACTTGTTTTTGGACGGGAAGCGTTAGGCGGACTTCTTGCAGGTGCATTGGTGACAGGCGTTTTGATGGCAATTTTCATGTCAAATGCAGGTGGTGCATGGGACAACGCAAAGAAATATATTGAGGGTGGAAAACACGGTGGAAAAGGAAGCGTTTCTCATATTGCATCTGTAGTTGGAGATACGGTAGGAGATCCTTTTAAAGACACTTCAGGACCATCCATAAATATTTTAATCAAATTAATGACGATTGTATCCCTTGTTTTTGCACCACTATTTTTGCAAATGGGAGCATTGTTAAAGTAAAGTAGGATAAAATGAATAAACAGGAATTTATGGAAAAAGTTAGATCCACTGGTTCGGTTTTAGGATTAGAAAGAATGGAAAGACTGTGTGATGTGATGGGGAATTTGCAAAATCAGATTCCCCTGATTCATGTAGCTGGAACCAACGGGAAAGGATCTGTTTGTGCAATGCTACGAGCAGGTCTTGTTGCCTGCGGGCTAAAGGTAGGTAACTATAGTTCCCCTGCTGTTTTTTCTTATGAGGAAATCATTCAAATCAATGGAGATCCAATTAAAAAGGAACGATTAGATTCAATTTTTGAAGAGTTGTATTTCAAATGGACATCGAATTATGAGGATGAGGTACCAACATTATTCGAACTAGAAACTGCAGCTGCATTTTGTTATTTTTATCAGGAAAATTGTCAGATTGCGATTATTGAGACAGGACTTGGCGGCAGAATGGATGCGACAAATGTGATAAAGGATCCGGTATTGAGCGTGCTTACTTCGATTAGTATGGATCATTGTCAAATCCTAGGAAATTCACTGAGTGAAATTGCTTATCAAAAGGCTGGGATTATTAAAAAAGCAGGAACGGTCGTATCAAATAGACAAGATGAAGAGATTATGAAAGTACTATCTGATGAAGTGGCATTGCAAGAAGCCAATTTCCTAGTTGCAAACAGCAATCATTTGATCATTCAAAGCAGTACCATCGATGGGATTTGTTTTGACTGTAAGATTGGCGAAAGGTGGTTAAAAGATCAAAAATTATCGTTAACTGGATTGGCACAAGAAGAGAACCTTTGTCTTTTAATTGGAATTTATGAAGCGTTAAGTAAAACCTTTCATCTAAATGCAGAAATTTTTTTTGGCGCACTCACAAAGGTAGATCACCCAGGACGATTCCAAAAAGTATGGGCTCATCCGACGGTAATTATTGATGGGGCACATAATCCAGATGCAGCAAAGAAATTAAGGGATACGCTTTTGAAATTATTCCCGCATAGAAATATTCGATTTGTTATAGGGGTTTTTAAAGATAAAAATTATCAGGAAGAACTAAAACTTCTCTTGCCATTGGCGCAAAAAGTGTATACAATTAAACCGAATCAGTCTCGGGGGTTGGATGCAAAGGAGTTGAAAACGGTTGCGTTACAATACTGCTTAGACGTTGAAAATTGTGGCTGCGTAGCAAATGGAATAAAGCGGGCATTATCAGACGCAGACGGAGAGGATTGTATTGTGATATGTGGTTCCTTGTCGATTTTGGACGAGGCGCAAAGGACAATACAACAGGCAAAGAAAAAAGAATGAAATATGTAGAACGATTACTTTCCAATGAACACTATCAATCATTGATCCAACAGTTGGAAAATTTAGAGCAGGAAAGAACATTTTGCAAACATGGATTTGAACATAGTGTAGATGTTGCAAGAATTGCTTATATAATGAATTTAGAAATGAATTTTGGACAGGATAAAGAAGAACTTTATTTATCTGCACTGCTTCATGATATCGGACGAATTGAGGAATATCAGTGCGGAATGGACCATCAAAAAGCCAGTGAACAAGTTGCTGACAAATTGTTGGAAGAGATTGATTATCCCAAAGAAAAAAAAGAAACAATTTTGAAACGAGTGAGAGAACATCGGCATTTGTCGTTAGAACAACATGAAATCACGGTGGATAATTTTTTCTGGTTCGCAGATAAGAAAGCTCGCAATTGTTTCCTGTGCAAACAGCAAGAGGAGTGCAACTGGGCAAAGAGTAAAAGGACAGGTACGATTAAATGGTAGAAAGAATGAAAATTGGAAATCGGGAATTTGATCTTTTGAATCAAACCTATATTATGGGAATTTTGAATGTAACACCAGATTCTTTTTCGGACGGCGGAAAGTTTTCGCAATTAGATGCTGCTCTTTATCAGGCAGAAAAGATGTTAGAAGAAGGAGCGGATCTGATCGATATTGGTGGCGAGTCTACCAGACCTGGATTTGCAGCGGTTTCTTTTGAGGAAGAAATTGAACGAACGATTCCAGTGATTGAAGCAATTCAAAAGCGATTTGAAACAGTAATTTCCATTGATACTTATAAGGCAGCAACTGCGCGCGAGGCAATCAGAGCAGGAGCATCTTTGGTAAACGATGTATGGGGACTGAAACGAGAGCCAGAAATTGCAGGTGTAATTGCACAAGAACAGGTTGCCTGTTGTCTGATGCATAACCGTATAAATTCAGAATATAATAATTTTATGAAAGACATGAAGGCTGATTTGGAAGAATCCATGGAACTAGCTAAAAAGGCAGGAATTCAGAAAGATCAGATTATTTTAGATCCAGGAGTAGGATTTGCAAAAAGTGTGGAACAAAATTTGGAAGCAATTGGAAAAGTCGGAGAGCTTTTAGAATTTGGATGTCCACTTTTACTGGCGACTTCTCGCAAATCAGTAATCGGTAAGACCTTAGATTTGGAAGTGGATCAAAGACTAGAAGGTACCCTTGTTACCACCGTTATGGGTGTGATGGCGGGCTGTTCTTTTGTCCGTGTACATGATGTAAAAGAAAATAAACGAGCAATTCAGATGACGAGGGCAATTCTTGATCAGGTGAAGAGATAAGAGGAGATAATATGGATCAGATTAGGATAAATGGACTTGAAGTCTACGCAAATCACGGAGTTTTTGAGGAAGAAAAGAAACTTGGTCAAAAGTTTATTGTGAACTGCGTCTTATATTTGGATAGTAGACAAGCAGGTCTTTCTGACGAATTGGAAAAAAGTATCCATTATGGAGAAGTATGTAGTGAAATTACGAAATTTATGGCAAAAAACACTTATTCGTTGATCGAGGCGGTGGCTGAGTACGTTGCAGCAGACTTGTTTATGAAATTTGATTTAATTCGCGAAATGGACTTAGAAATCGTGAAACCATGGGCTCCGATCGGACTACCAGTGCAAAGTGTATCGGTTGCAATTCACCGTGGATGGACGAAAGTATATCTTTCTTTCGGATCGAATATGGGAGACCGGTTAAGACATATCAGATCGGGAATCGAAGCTTTGGGAAAAGTGGGTGGATGTCGTGTCCTAAAAATTTCGGATTATCTAGTTACAAAGGCATATGGCTATACAGAGCAGGATGATTTTTTAAATGGTTGTTTGGAAATGGAAACACTTTTAGAACCAGAGGAATTGCTTTTTGTTTTAAATCAGATCGAAGAGGGAGAAGACCGTGAGCGTTTGATTCATTGGGGACCTCGTACGCTGGATCTGGATATTTTATTTTACGGAAATCAAATTATTGAAACAGATAAACTGGTTATTCCTCATGGAGATCTTAGAAATAGAAAGTTTGTACTTACTCCAATGGTGCAAATTGCACCTTATTTTAGACATCCAGTTCTTGGAATGACAATGAAAGAATTACTAGACCAGCTTGACAAATAGCATGGAAAAGTATATGGTAGTAATGGAAATCAGGGGAGCCTTTGGCTGAGAAAACATTTTGTTTGACCCTTATGACCTGATCCGGATTGTACCGGCGTAGGGAGATTTATTTGAAAGATAATCAATATCCTGCGGAAGTAGGATATTTTTTTATGGAAAAAAAGGAGAAAAAGTATGAATGCAAGTGTAGCAATTCAGGTTTTACCTGAAGCAAAGGATAATGACGAACTGATTCGTGTGGTAGATGAGGTGATTGCTTATATAAAAAGCACGGGACTCAATTGTTATGTTGGACCTTTCGAAACAGCAATTGAAGGAGATTATGACGAATTAATGGAGATTGTGAAAGAGTGTCAGCACATTGCCATTCGTGCAGGTGCTCCTAGTGTTGCAGCTTATATTAAAGTTGTTTATGAACCGGAAGGAGATGTATTAACGATTGAGAAAAAAGTTACAAAGCATCATCAGTCATAGTATACCATTTTGGGTTGTACTTGCTTTATTAGGAATTTGGCAAATAGTGTGTGCAACAAAGCTTGTTCCAGGATATATGCTACCATCTCCACTTTCTGTATTGGAAGTATTCCAGACGGAAGGTCCATTGTTATGGAAACATACGGTAGTAACGCTTCAGGAAGCCTTTTGGGGATTGTCTGCGGGTGTTGTCTTAGGTTTTGTGGTTGCTGTCTTAATGGATCGTTTTCAGCTGATTTACAAAGGATTTTATCCTATTGCAGTGATGAGTCAGACAATTCCTACCATTGCCATTGCACCTCTTTTAGTTTTATGGTTAGGCTATGGAATGGCACCGAAAATCACATTGGTAGTCATTACTACTTTTTTTCCAATCACGATTGGATTACTGGAGGGCTTTCGACAGGCGGATAAAGATGCAATGGATTTATTAAGGGCGATGGGAGCAAGAAGGTACCAGATTTTTTGGTATATCAAAATGCCACAGGCGCTGGGATCTTTTTTTAGTGGACTTCGTATATCCGCAACCTATTCCATTGTTGGAGCGGTCATTTCCGAATGGCTTGGAGGGTTTGAAGGATTAGGTGTCTATATGGTACGTGTAAAAAAATCTTATTCCTTTGACAAAATGTTTGCAGTCATATTTTTGATTTCTGCAGTCAGTTTATTACTGATGAAGCTGGTAGATTTGATTGGAAAAGCTTCGATGCCATGGGAAAAAGAAAGAAATAAATAAAAGAACTAAAAGGAGAATTTATGAAGAAGTTAGGATTGAAACGTAGTATTTGTGTGGCTTTAATGGGTTGTTTATTGCTAGGAATGGTTGGCTGCTCCACAAATCAGAAAAAGAAAAATTCAGAAAAATTAGAAGATGTTACCATTGTTTTAGACTGGACACCGAATACCAATCATACTGGCCTGTACGTGGCACAAAAATTAGGATATTTTAAAAAAGCAGGTTTAAATGTAAAGATTATTCAGCCACCAGAAGATGGAGCGAGTGTTTTAGTTGCCAGTGGACAGGCACAGTTCGGAATCGATTTTCAGGACTATATGGCTGCAGCGTTAACAGGAGATGAGGCATTACCAATTACTGCCATTGCTGCAATTATTCAACATAATACATCCGGTATTATTTCTTTAAAAGGAAAGGGAATTGATTCACCAAAAGGAATGGCTGGAAAAACATACGCAACGTGGGACCTGCCAATTGAAAAAGCAATGTTGGAATACCTTGTGAAAAAAGACGGTGGGGATTATAATAAAATTCAGATGATTCCAAATACTGTGACGGATGTTGCAAGTGCATTGCAGACAGATATTGACTGTGTATGGGTTTATTATGCATGGGATGGAATTGCAACACAGGTGAAAGATATTGAAACGGATTATTTTGCTTTGAAAGATTTTGCACCAGAGCTTGATTACTATAGCCCTGTAATTATCGGGAATAATCAGTATTTGAAGGAAAATCCAGCAAAAACCAAAGCTTTTTTAAGAGCTGTAAAAGATGGATATCAGTATGCGATCAAAAATCCTGAAAAAGCAGCCAATATTTTATGCAAAGAAGTTCCAGAATTAGATAAAACCCTTGTTTTAGAAAGTCAGAAGTGGCTTGCTAACCAATATCAGGCAGATGCTAAAAACTGGGGCGAGTTTGATTCAAAGCGTTGGGATGATTTTTATCAGTGGCTTTATGAGAAAAAAGTATTAGAAGAAGAATTAAAACCTGGTACCGGATTTACCAACGAATTTTTACCAATGAATTAGTGAAAAAAGAGGGAAACAAATGATATTAGAAGCGAGAAACATCTCACAATCCTATGAAGGAGAAGCGGTAATATCAAATATATCGATTCAGTTAAAGGCAGGCGAGATCGTCTGCCTTATTGGCACAAGTGGTGTGGGAAAGACAACTCTTTTCCATGTATTGGCAGGTTTGACACGTCCAGATGAAGGACAGGTCTTATTAGAAAATGGTGAGATAACAGGACAGGCAGGTAAAATTAGCTATATGCTGCAAAAAGATCTGCTGTTGCCTTATCGAACGATTGAAGATAATATCAGTCTTCCTTTACTGATACAAGGAAATTCAAAAAAACAGGCGCGTAAACAAATGGAAGAATATTATTCTATTTTTGGACTTGAAGGAACGGCAAAGAAATATCCATTTCAGCTTTCTGGTGGAATGCGTCAACGGGCAGCATTATTAAGAACCTATATGTTTTCTCAAAAAGTAGCGCTGTTAGATGAACCGTTTTCGGCACTCGATGCCATAACCAAGCGACAGATGCACCAATGGTATTTGGATATTATGAAAAAAATACAGTTATCCACTATTTTTATTTCCCATGATATGGACGAGGCAATTATGCTGTCGGACCGAATTTATGTGATGGCGGGGAAACCAGGTAGAATTGTGGGAGAGCTTTCGATTGATCATTTGGGAATGAAAATGGATGATTTTTCATTTTCCGATCGTTTTAAAGAATACAAAAAAGAATTATTAAGGTTATTACAGTAGGAGGTTTGGATGGAACAAAGCCGTTTTATAAAATTCTGGGATGGAATACTACCCTTTTTGATCGCATACGCTTTTGCACAGCTTTTGATTATTGGAATGGTAACAGCGTTTGAGGGACATCATACGATGATCATTCAAAATGTGATCCAGACAGGAATGATTCTGCCCATGGGAATTTGGATCAAAAAAAATTCTGTCAAACAGGATTTTCAAGAGGGAAACCAGCATCCAATTGGGCTGATTCTATGTATTTTTATGAGCGCAGCGCTTTTTTCCATGGCACTAAATCAAATCATTGATGCTCTACAGATAAAAGAACTTTCTGGGGAATATGCGAAGGTCAGTGATGCACTTTTTTCGCCTGGAAAGTTTCAAATTATTCTTTGTGTTGGAATACTTGCGCCTGTTTTTGAAGAAGTATTGTATCGTGGAATTCTGTTTGGCGCATTGCGAAAAAGATTTTCCTATCTTGCTTCTGCAATGATTTCATCTATCGTATTTGGCGCATTACATATGAATTTGATTCAATTTATTTATGCTGCTGCAATGGGATATATTTTTGCTTATTTTTACGAAAAAACAAGAAAACTGTTGTTCCCAATCTTGGCACATGTGTTTGCAAATGGTATTTCACTGATTATGACATTTACGGGGTTTTCTAATTGGATTTTTTCGAAACCGTTGTTAAGTTTGATGCTGGCATTTTTAGAAGGGCTACTAGGAGCGGCCTTTTTAGTCTGGTTTGGGAAAACTCATAATTCTAAAAAAAATATTAAATCGATTACAAAATAAAAAAATGAGTAATCAAGAGAAAAAGCGAGAAAAACAGAGGAAAAGTTTAAAAATATTATATAACTGTTCACGGTTTCGTGTTGCAGAAAAGGGCAAAAGAAATTATGATAGTCACATAAATTAGCACTCGATATTAATGAGTGCTAATACTATAAGCCTAGGCAAATAAAAAGAAATGTACATAAAGGAGGAAACAAAATGAAATTAGTACCATTAGGAGACAGAGTTATACTGAAACAGTTGGTTGCAGAAGAAACCACAGCTTCTGGTATTGTGATCCCAGGACAGAATAAAGAAAAGCCACAACAAGCGGAAGTACTTGCAGTAGGACCGGGTGGAGTCATCGACGGAAAAGAAGTAACGATGCAGGTGAAAGTAGGAGATCAGGTTATTTATTCAAAATATTCTGGTACCGAAGTGGAATTAGATAAAGAAACTTATATTGTTGTAAAACAAAATGACATTTTAGCAGTAATTGAATAGGAGGAATTTAGAATGGCAAAGGAAATTAAATTCGGAACAGAAGCCAGAAAAGCACTGGAATCGGGTGTGGATCAGCTTGCAAATACAGTACGCGTTACATTAGGACCAAAAGGAAGAAACGTTGTTTTAGATAAATCTTATGGCGCTCCACTAATTACAAATGATGGAGTAACCATTGCAAAAGAGATTGAATTAGAAGATGCATTTGAAAATATGGGTGCGCAACTTGTAAAAGAAGTTGCTACAAAAACAAATGATGTTGCTGGAGATGGTACAACCACAGCTACTGTACTTGCTCAGGCAATGATCAAAGAAGGAATGAAGAATTTAGAGGCTGGAGCAAATCCAATCGTATTGCGTAAAGGTATGAAAAAAGCTACAGATTGTGCAGTAGAAGCTCTAAAACAAATGAGTAGCAAAGTAAATGGAAAAGATAATATTGCACAGGTTGCTTCGATTTCTGCTGGAGATGAAACAGTTGGAGCCATGGTTGCGGATGCAATGGAGAAAGTTTCCAATGACGGAGTTATTACAATTGAAGAATCCAAAACAATGAAAACAGAACTGGACCTTGTAGAAGGAATGCAGTTTGACAGAGGATATATTTCTGCATATATGGCAACTGATATGGAGAAAATGGAAGCACTTTTGGAAAATCCATACATTTTAATTACAGATAAGAAAATCAGTAATATTCAGGAAATTCTTCCAATCTTGGAGCAGATTGTTCAGTCTGGAAGTAAATTACTGATTATTGCGGAAGACATTGAAGGAGAAGCGCTGACAACTCTGATCGTTAATAAATTAAGAGGAACCTTTAGTGTTGTTGCAGTTAAAGCGCCTGGATATGGCGATAGAAGAAAAGAAATGCTTCAGGATATCGCAATCTTAACAGGAGGAACCGTTATTTCTGAAGAATTAGGATATGATTTAAAAGAAGCTACACTTGATATGTTAGGAAGAGCAAAATCTGTTAAGGTTCAGAAAGAAACAACAGTGATCGTTGATGGCGAAGGAACTAAGAAAGCAATTGAAGACCGTATTGCTCAGATCAAAGCTCAGCTTGCTGAAACAACATCTGAATTTGACAAAGAAAAATTACAGGAAAGGCTTGCAAAATTATCCGGTGGTGTTGCGGTAATTCGTGTTGGTGCTGCAACAGAAACAGAAATGAAAGAATGCAAGCTTCGTATGGAAGATGCCTTAAATGCTACTCGCGCAGCTGTAGAAGAAGGAATCATCGCAGGTGGTGGATCCGCTTATATTCACGCAGCCAAAGAAGTTGAAAAGTTAGCAGCAACTTTAGAAGGTGATGAAAAGACAGGTGCCATGGTAGTATTGAAAGCATTAGAATCACCATTATATTACATTGCTACAAATGCAGGATTAGAAGGAGCAGTAATCGTAAATAAAGTACGTGAATCTGCTGTCGGAATGGGATTTGATGCATACAAAGAAGAATATGTAGATATGGTAGCTGCAGGTATCTTAGACCCTGTAAAAGTTACAAGAAGCGCAATTCAGAATGCAGTCAGTGTTGCATCTACCTTGTTAACTACAGAATCTGTAGTAGCTACAATTAAAGAACCAATGCCAGCAATGCCAGCAGGCGGCGGTATGGGCGGAATGATGTAAGAAAGATCTAAGTTGTTTTATGATGGGGGGTGTTGCAATAGTGCAACACCCCCCCATTTTTGAATTTCTTTATTTGTGATCTACGCGATCCATATATTTAATCATATTAAGAAGATTGCTGGTATAACCCCATTCATTGTCGTAGAAGGCAATGAGTTTAAAGAAGTTGCCGTTTAATTCAATTCCTTCTCTTGCATCAAAGATGGAAGTGTGAGAATCGCCGATGAAATCAGTGGATACGACTTCATCATCTACATATTCAAGGATTCCTTTTAAGTATGTTTCAGAAGCTTCTTTCATTTTTTCGCAAATATCTGCGTAAGTTGTAGTTTTTTTCAAAACAACGTTTAAATCAACTAAAGAAACATCCACAGTTGGTACACGATAGGAAATACCAGTTAAGCGTCCTTCCAAACTAGGTAAAACTAATGCAACTGCTTTTGCAGCTCCAGTAGAAGTTGGGATCAGATTACCAAAAACAGCACGTCCGGTTCTCCAGTCTTTTAAAGATTTCGAATCTACGACTTTCTGTTTTGCAGTAGCAGCATGAATAGTAGACATCAATCCCTGCTCAATACCATAGTGATCGTCTAATACTTTACAAAGTGGAGCAAGACAGTTCGTAGTACAAGAAGCGTTTGAAATTACTTTCATGTCGCTGGTATAGCTTTCATTGTTCACACCATAAACAAATGTTGGTGTAACTTTATCCTTTGCAGGAGCAGAGATAATGACATGTTTTGCACCTGCTTCAATGTGCTGCATCGCTGTTTCAGTAGTGCAATAAGCACCTGTGGCATCAATAATGTATTCAGCACCGCATTCTCCCCAAGGAATATTGCGTGCATCTGATTCTCTGTATACTGGAATTTTCTGTCCATTCACGATGATTCCGTTTTCATATTGATCCAGTGTTCCTTCGAAACGTCCAAATGTGGTATCGTACCTTAGCATATAAATAATGTAGTCTAATTCATAGCTTCTAACATTAATACCGCAAATTTCAATGTCAGGCTCCTGTTTGAATGCGGCACGTAATGCAACTTTACCAATACGTCCAAATCCATTAATTCCTACTTTTATACCCATTGTATTAACCCTCCTAAAATTTTTTGGTAGTAGCTTTCAAAACCATAGCAATAGTACTACATTCCCCCGAAAAAAGCACTACTTTTCCCAGAAGTTTCCAAAATGTGTGAGAAAGTAACAAAATTTTGAAAGGGTATTTTGGCGATTTGACTAAGGAAGTGGGATGCATTATGAAAAATTCATATCTGATTCATAGACAATGATAAGATGAAATGATAAGATAAATAGTGGAAATAATAATCGGAGGAATTAGGAATGAAGTTTTTTATAAACAAAAGATTTTTTGTATTGGCAATGTGTTTGCTCGTAGGATCACTCATGATTCCAACAACGCAAACCAATGCATCAGCGTTGGATCCAAAGATTGCGCACGAAGGGAATCTTCCATTGGGGAATCAGGTCGCAGATTACTATAAAACAGTAATGAAGACAGATTTAGCTTTTGAAACTGCTGAAAATATCGAGAAGGTAGATCAGACAGACAAACAGAACATTGTGATTCGTAAAATGTCAGGAATTGAAATCGTGATTACACTGGAACGCTCTCTTGATCAGATTATGGCAAATAAAGACAAGCACAGTGAGGATTTACCTGAGGATGAAGATGGCGGAAACATCCTATATGTAGGTGGTGCCACTGTTCATTATCATGAGAACAAAGAAGCTGGAAATCGTATCCAATACATTCAAATTGGAAAGAAAAGATTAGATAAAGAAGAAAATTATACCGTAGCAGTTAGTGAAAAGCTTGCAGAAAGTAACGGTTATCCGGATATTAAAGTTGGAAAGAAGGTAGCTTCAAAGAAGCAGTTGACGATTCAAGATGCGGTAGAACAATGCAGACAGAAAGAAGCTTCGAAATCACAAACAGAAGGAAGATACATTGGCTCTATACAAAAGGAAGAAAAAGAAGAGTTCAATCTTGCCTTGTTTATTGGATCTGCAGCAACAGCAGTCCTAATGGGTGCTGCCATTGGATGGGTAGCATTTCGGAAAAAGAAACAGATTCATTAAAAGAATAGAGGAATGAAATTGGATAGAAAAACAATTAAATGGGATAAACTGGATAATACAGCGCATGTCTTTCCTGTAATAGCAGGAGAGACGATGAGTAATGTCTATCGTATTAGCGTAGTATTAAAGGAAAACATTCAGGAAGATTATCTGCAACAAGCACTAAATGATGTTTTGCCAAGGTTTTCAGGGTTTAATCTCAGGCTGAGAAGGGGTGTTTTTTGGTATTATTTTGAAGAAAATAATAAGCCTGCTCCAAGGGTCAGAGAAGAAGTTGATTATCCATGTCAGTTTATTTTACAGCAGAAAAATAACAGTTATCTATTTCGTGTAACCTATTTCCAGAAACGAATTAATTTGGAAGTGTTTCATGTTTTAACGGATGGAATGGGCGGAATTAACTTTTTAAGAGAACTCACTTATCGATACCTTGCTTTGGTTCATCCAGAAATCGAGAATACAGAGCGGAAGTTTATTAGCTCTGATACGTCATTAAACAGAGAAGATAGTTTTTTGAAGAATTACAAAACTGCAAAGAAAAAAAGTTATCATTCAGAAAAGGCTTTTTTGATCAAGGGAGAACGATTACTTCCTGGTGAGTTTGGAGTCATGCATGGTTATATGAATATTGGACAGCTGAAGGCTGCCTGTAAAAAGTATGGAGTCAGCGTCAATGAATATCTAGTGGGAGCTTTTGCATGGAGTGTTTTTCAAGAGTCCATGCACGGAATACCAGGGAAAAGACCGATCAGAATTGCAGTTCCTGTGAACCTACGCCCTTATTTTAAATCAATGACTACAAAGAATTTTTTTGCAATGATTTCTGCGGAATTTGATCCAGAAAACAAAGAATATAAATTTCAGGAAGTGTTGACAATTATTGCAAACAGCTTACGCGGACAGATTGGGAAGGAGCATTTGGAAAATATTTTTTCCTATAATGTTTCCAACGAAAAAAATATTGTTGCACGAGCAGTTCCTTTGTTTTTGAAAAATATTGCGATTCGCTACATTTATAATATGTCTGCTCTTGCAAATACAGCAACGGTAACAAACATCGGAAACATTACAGTTGAAGGACGATATCAGCAATATATTGAAATGTTTCATGCATATCTTGCAATGTCAAAAGGACAATTTTTAAAAGGAACCATTGTTTCTTATAAAGACACACTTTGCTTTAATTTTAGTTCGATTTTGGCGGATACTAATATCCAGAAATGTTTTTTTAGAACGTTAGTTGCAGATGGGATAGATGTAACCGTAGAGAGTAATGGAGTATATTATGAATAAATGTAAATATTGTGGTGTCACGATTATGGACCCAGTTCCGGTTTGTCCGTTGTGCAAATGTGCCCTAGAAAACACGGATGAAAGTGAAGGTGAACTACGCTACCCAAATGTACATCCAAAACAACAAAAATTGCATTTGGTCTTGCGAATTTATCTTACCAGCGCGATTATTTTGGAAGCACTCTGTATCTATTTGAATGTTCATTGGTACCCGAATTATTTATGGAGCTTGATTCTAGGTGCCGCTTTATTTTACGCTTACTATGTTATGAAAGTAAGTGTGTCACATACTGCAGGATACCGTTCAAGAGTGATTGGACTAACCTTTTTTTCCACAGCGTATGTGATTTTAATCGACTTGGTCACTGGATTTAGAGGGTGGAGCATAAATTATATGTTACCTGCTAGTATTATTTTTATGAATATTTCTGTAGTGATTTTGATTTTTGTTAATCGAAGGAACTGGCAGAGTTATCTGATGATTCAGGTTGGTCTGGTATTTTCGAATTTAGTGACGCTGATTTTATATCAGCTCGGTCTTCTGACGAAACCCGGGATTAGTCTGATTGCAGCAGCAGTGAGTGGAGCGACATTTTTAAGCCTGTTTATTATAGGAGACCGAAAAGCGCGTGATGAGTTAAAGAGAAGATTTCATATAAGGAGATAATATGAAGTGGGAAGATGAAAGTAGCATTCGCGGTAAAATCATGAGTGAGATGATTCGCCACTTAACCTCATTAGAAGGCGTAGGAAAGAAATTACAGGATGGTACTTTGCGTCAGAATTTGATTGAACCACCCTGGTCGGTCCCAAAGAAATTTTGTAGAACACAAATCGAGAGGGAAGACTATACCATGGATTGGATTCAGCCGCAGAATGGCAACCACCAGCGTGCGGTGCTACAGTTGCATGGCGGCGGCTATATTAGCGGAATGCGCAATGTTTATCGTACATTTGCAGTGCAGTATTCGAAGTTTTATGACGATTGTGATGTGTTGGTTCCAGATTATAGAATTGCACCTAAGAACCCTTTTCCAGCGGCTTTAGAAGACGCGATTGACGCATACAGGTGGTTGCTACGAAATGGCTATGAGATTGTTGTAGTGGGAGATTCCGCTGGAGGTGGATTAGCACTTGCACTTGGACATTACCTGAAATCCCAGGGCGAACCTCTGCCAAAGGCATTTGTACTAATGTCACCATGGACAGACCTTACGTTATCTGGAGAATCAATGGAGGAAAAATATGAAATAGATCCTCTTTTTGGTAATACGAAAGAGTCCATGTTATTTAACTCAAGTTATATTGGGGAAGAAGATCCCAAACATCCCTTGCTTTCGCCACTTTTTGGCGAGTTCACAGACTTTCCACCGATGCTGATTCAAGTCGGAGCACATGAAATGCTTCTAAGTGACAGTGAGCGAGTAGCAATCAAAGCGAACGAACAAGGGGTGAAAGTTCAGTATACAGTATACCCTGGAATGTTCCATGATTTTCAGATGGGAATGGGACTCATGAAAGAATCAAAAGAAGCCTGGAAAGAAGTGAAACAGTTTCTGAAATTTATATTAGAAGGTTAGAATCCTGTGCAAGAGTGTTCTTGACAGGGTTCTATTTTTATTGTAAAATATTTTTAACTTAAAACTATTTTAAAATAGAGGTAATTAAATGAAAGAGCAATTAAACTTGTTTTTTGTATCTACGTTTGATCGAATTTTAGCATTGGAAGAGGAAACGTTACACAGAAGTCCTTTTACGAATTTATCCGTAAGGGAATACCATGTTTTAGATGGCGTTTTTGAGATGGAGAAAGTGGAACGAAATACCATGTCGGGTATCGCGAATAAATTAGGTATTTCCATAGGAGCGCTTACAACGGCAATGAATACTTTGGTGAAGAAAGAATATGTATGCAGATCGTATCCGAAGGAAGATCGAAGATTGGTCAAGATTTGCTTAACAGACATGGGAGTTCGTGCAAACGAAGTGCATCAATTATTTCATCGCACATTAATTGAATATGTCAGCGCAGCTATGAAGGAAGAAGAAATAGAAACTTTGGCAACATCATTAAAAAAAATAAATGATTTTTTGAAAGGAATGGAAAATAATGATACGAATCATAACAGATAGTACCTGCGATTTGCCTATTCAGGATTTGGAATTAGAGGGCGTGAGTGTTTTATCGCTGACTGTACAATTTGGAGAAGAGCAGTATAAGGATAAAAGGGAATTAAGCAATGAAGATTTTTATGAAAAATTAAAGAATAGTGAAGTGTTGCCAACAACATCTTTGCTAAATCCTCAAGATTTTTTGGACTGTTTTGAACAGTTTCCAGAAGAGGAATTGGTGGTAATCACTTTATCTGGAGTATTGAGTGGAACTTATCAGTCTGCTTGCATTGCAAAACAAACCTTAGAAAGAGATAACATCTACATTGTCGACAGTAAAAGTACCTCGATCGGTCTTGGACTTTTGGTTCAAAAAGCGATTCAGCATCGCAAAGAGGTGAACAATGCGAAAGAGTTGGCAGAAATTTTGACAAAGGAGCGCGAAAATATTCGAATTGTTGCAGCGATTGATACCTTAGAATATCTGATTAAAGGTGGAAGACTGGGGAAGACTGCAGGTGCACTTGGAAAAGTACTTCAGCTAAAACCGGTCATTACATTAGAAGAGGGAAAGATCGTTGTAATCGGAAAACATAGAGGAATGAAGAGAGCGTTGAATGAAATTTTGGCGATGTTTGAGAGAGATTTGGATCATATGGATTCAGTTGTGTTATTTGCACATGGCAGTGATTTGTCAGCTGGAATGCAACTTCAGACGTTGTTAACACATGAGGGACAGCAATACTGTATCGGTAGTGTTGTGGGAACACATGTAGGCCCTGGCGCAGTTGCAGTGGCATATTTATTGAAAGGCTAATTTGTATTTACTTGTGAATTTATGGTTAATGTGTTAGTATAAATTAACAATCACGTGTGAGTGGAGGTACAATTAGTGGGAAGAATAGCAATTGCTACTGACAGTAATAGTGGGATTACTCAGTCAGAAGCAAGGGACTTAGGTATTTACGTGATACCTATGCCCTTTTATAGTAATGGAAAGACTTTTTTTGAAGAAATAGATCTTTCTCAAGAAGAGTTTTATGATCTTTTACAGAATGGAACAGATATTTCGACATCTATGCCGATAGTGGGAGATGTGATGTCTTTTTGGGAAGGATTATTAAAAGAGTATGACGAAGTGCTTTATATTCCAATGTCAAGCGGGCTGAGCAGTTCTTGCGAAACAGCAACGATGTTGGCAGCCGAGTATAATGGTAAAGTTCAGGTTGTTAATAATCAGAGAATATCGGTGACGATGCGTCAATCAGTCCTAGATGCCATTCAACTAGCGTCTCAGGGAATGAACGCTTTGGAAGTGAAAGAATTTTTAGAAAAGACGAAGTTTGAATCTAGTATTTATATTATGGTTGATACGATGACTTATCTAAAAAGAGGAGGACGTGTTACTCCAACTGCAGCTGCACTGGGAACGTTATTGAAAATCAAACCAGTTCTGCAGATTCAAGGTGAGAAGCTTGATTTATACGGCAAAGCAAGGACATTGAAACAAGGGAAATCAATGATGACGAAACAGATTGCAGAGGATTTTGTAGATCGCTTTTATACACCAGACGGAAGTCAGATGAATATTGCGGTTGCTTATACCAAGAATATTGAACCAGCTCTTGAATTTAAAGCTGAACTGCAACAAATTTACCCAAATCATGAAATCCTTGTAAGACCACTGTCTCTTAGCATTTCATGTCATATTGGTCCAGGTTCATTAGCTGTTGCATGTACAAAGAAAATTGAGTATTTAAAGTAACAGGAATATGCAAGAGCGCGAAAGAGCGTTCTTGTTTTTTTTCTAAGGAGGTTTTTATGGACGTTAATCTGGAATACTATAAAATATTTTATTATGTCGGGAAATTAGGAAGTATTACCCATGCGGCAGAAACGCTTCATTTATCACAGCCTGCGGTAAGTCAAGGGATAAAAAATCTAGAAAAAGCTTTAGGAAGTCCTGTTTTTGTGCGAGTTGGAAAAGGAGTACGCCTGACAATGGAGGGGCAAATACTCTATCAGTATATATCTGCAGCTTATGAAGAAATATTAATGGGGGAACGAAAATTTAGGCAAATGCAGAATTTGGAGACCGGAGAAATTCGAATAGGAGCATCTGATATGACATTACGTTATTTTATTTTGCCTTTTTTGGAAATTTTCCATGAGCGGTTTCCGAATATAAAGATTTCAGTTACCAATGCTCCAACCCCAGAAACCTTAAAAAACATGCAGGCCGGAAAAATTGATTTTGGTGTTATCAGCGCTCCTTTTCAAATCCAGGAATCCTATCAGATCCAGACCGTGCGAAAGATTCGTGATGTTTTTGTGGTAGGAGAAAAATATAGAGAGTATGCAGACCGGCAAATGGATTTTAAAGATTTATTAAAGATTCCGTATGTTTGCCTGGAGGGACAGACTTCAACTAAAAAATATGTAACTTCTTATTTAAAGGAACGAGATGTGGTATTGCAACCAGAGTTGGAATTAGCAAATAGTGATATGTTAGTTTCTTTTGTACAAAAAGGCTTTGGAGTCGCAAATATTGTAGAGGACTTTATTTTGGAAGGTGAGCATAAAAATTTACTCTTTCGATTACAATTTCCGGAAACCATTCCAGAGCGGGAAATATGCGTGGTGTATGATAAAAAATATCCACTATCTGCTTCGGCAAAAAAAATGCTGGAAGTCATGCAAAAAAAGATATAACTAAAACTTATTTCAAGTATAACAAACATTGAGTTTACTTATAATACTTTATCGGATATAATAAATCAGTAAACTGATGAGAAACAGTTGAAAAGGAGGACTTTCAGATGGTTAAGGCAGTCGTTGGAGCAAATTGGGGAGATGAAGGAAAAGGAAAGATTACGGATATGCTTGCAAAAGAGGCAGATATTATCATTCGTTATCAGGGTGGTGCCAATGCGGGACACACAATAGTAAATGAATATGGTAAATTTGCATTACATACATTACCGTCAGGCGTATTCTATAAACATACAACAAGCATCATTGGAAATGGAGTTGCACTAAATATTCCAGTTTTATTTAAAGAAGTACAGTCGATTGTAGACAGAGGAGTTCCAATGCCAAATTTATTGGTATCGGATCGTGCTCAAATCGTAATGTCCTATCATATTAATTTTGATGCATACGAAGAAGAAAGACTTGCTGGAAAATCTTTTGGCTCAACAAAATCGGGTATTGCACCTTTTTACTCAGACAAATATGCAAAAATTGGATTCCAGGTGAGTGAACTTTTTGACACAGATGAAGAAGCATTAGCAGAAAAAGTGGAAAGAATCTGTGAATTAAAAAATGTAATGTTAGAACATCTTTATCATAAACCTGTTTTGAACAAAGAAGAAATTTTAGCGGAATTACGTGAGTATAAAAAGATGGTAGAACCATTTGTTTGTGATGTATCTTCTTATTTAAACAAGGCAATCAGCGAAGGAAAGAATATTCTTTTAGAAGGTCAGTTAGGCACTTTGAAAGATACAGACCATGGTATTTATCCAATGGTTACTTCTTCTTCTACATTGGCGGCATTTGGCGCAATTGGTGCAGGAATTCCACCATATGAAATCAAAGAAATCGTGACAGTTTGTAAAGCATATTCTTCAGCAGTAGGCGCTGGTGAATTCGTAAGCGAGATTTTTGGCGAAGAAGCGGATGAACTACGCAGAAGAGGCGGAGACGGCGGAGAATTTGGCGCAACAACAGGAAGACCACGTAGAATGGGATGGTTTGACGTTGTAGCAAGCAAGTATGGATGTCGTTTGCAGGGAACAACGGATGTTGCTTTTACAGTGCTAGATGTACTTGGTTATTTAGATGAAATTCCAGTATGCGTTGCATATGAAATTGATGGAGAAATTACAACAGAGTTCCCTAATACTGTAAAACTCAAAAAAGCAAAACCGGTTATTGAAGTTTTAAAAGGATGGAGAACGGATATTCGTGGAATTCACAAATATGAAGATCTTCCAGAAGAATGTAAAGAATATATAGAATTTGTAGAAAAGAAAATTGGATATCCAATTACCATGGTTAGTAACGGACCAGGAAGAGATGACATTATTTATCGTAATCGGTAAGAAGAAATGAACGGCTATCGTTCGATTTTAATAAAAAAAATAATCTGGACATGATTGTAGAAATCATGATCCAGATTTTTTTTAATTAATTCTGTTTTCTTCGTTTCTTTTCTTGATTTGCTGATAAACAAAAGTATAAATCCACAGTAAAACAGGAATCACTACAGTTGCATAAATACTAGCCATCAAAAAATCAAAAAAATATTTTGAACTTAATATGGCCATTAGAATAGTAGTGCAATACATCCCGATTAATAAAATGACGCCCAAGAGGGCTATGATTTGTTTAATTTTTTTCATTTGAATTCTCCTCGCAAATGAAAGTATAACTGATATCTTGTGCTGAGTCAACAAGGAGACATAATTGTGGTCGCATTAAATGTTATTCAGTGACGCGATATTAGTTGTGTGACGACTTAATGGAATATAGTACAAAAGTACTATATGTTTATAGACATATTCAAATTATATACAGAGTTTGCAATATATAATAAAAATTATAGCAAATTGACTTTTCTTTTTCAAAATTGATGGTATAATAATTATGTCTTCAAATGTGAAAAGAATGTGAAAAATTAGAAAGGCGGAATCGTAGTGAAAAAACAGAGCATGAAAAAGATTGTCGCGTGTACATTAAGCGCATTGATGGTATTTGGAATGATACCGCAAGGTGTAACCGCACAAAGAGTGAACTCTCTTGGATTTATCAATCAGCTTGATTTGTCGAAGTCTGAAACAGTCAGATTAGGTCAGCTGAAACAAACGATTGATTCAATTGTAAAATCCGGAGCAGCAAATTTAGACCAAGCACAGAAAGTAGATTTATTCGCACCAGATGAAAAAGTTGTAGTTATTGTCGATGTCGATACGGAATCTGTAATGGATAAGTTTGAAGACAGTAATGAAAAAGAAGTACAAGAATTTATTGAAGATAACAAAGAAGTAAGAGAAGAAGTCCAAGAAAATGTCAGTGCAGTAGCTGATAAAGTAGTGGACAAAGTGGAAGATTCTAAAGGCAATGATGAAGCAGAAGTATTATATTCGTATGATACGGCATTTACAGGCGTTGCAATTGAAGTTCCTTATGGACAATTAGAAACAATTAAAAAAGTGCAAGGCGTTAAAAATGCCTTTGTAGCTGCAACTTATCAGGTTCCTAAAGAGCAGAAGATTACTTCTCCTGAAATTGGAACTAATATGATTACCAGCCGTGATTTGATCTCTACTGGAAATATTCAGAATGGAGAATTGAATTATACTGGACAAGGTATGGTAATTGCAGTTTTGGACACTGGTATTTCGTACAGACACGATGCATTTGTAACCGCACCAGTGAACCATTCTGTAACAGTTGCTACAATGGCCGATGCAATTGCAAATCTGGATCTTGTTGCAGAAGATAATTTTTATACTGCAACTGGTGGAACTTTAGTTGCAGATGAATCCAGTGTAAATAGCATATACAAGAGTGCGAAAGTTCCTTTTGGATATGACTATACAGATAATGATACAGAAATCACTCCAATCGATGATGAAAATCATGGTACCCATGTATCTGGTACGATTGCTGGAAACAGTGCTATCATCAAAGGTGTAGCTCCTGATGCTCAGTTAATGGGTATGAAGGTATTTAACGATGAAGGAAACACAAATGACGCTGTATTATTTGCTGCTTTACAGGATGCTTTATTATTAGACGTTGATGTAATCAATATGAGTCTTGGATCCTCCTGTGGATTTACAGTTGAATCCGATGCTGCTTTACAAGAAGTTTATGATGCAATCGAAGAAGCTGGAATTAATCTTGATGTTTCTGCAGGAAATTCTGGAACAAGTGCAGATAAGAATAATTACGGTGGATATTCTTTGACAAAGAATCCTTCTGCATCTACAGTAGGTAGCCCATCTACATTGGATGCTGCTTTATCCATAGCTTCTGTAGAAAATACATTCCTAAATTATAGCCATTTCCTTCTTGCAGCTGGAGATGAGAAAATGGGTTACATTGATAATGGAACTCCTGGAAAAGAATTTGCATCTATTGGAGCAGGTACATTTGAATATGTAAACTGCGGACTTGGAACACCAGAAGATGTTGCAGCAGCAGGTGATCTGACCGGTAAAATTGCATTAGTAAAACGTGGTAGCATTTCTTTTACAGAAAAGTGTAAAAATGTTGCTGATGCAGGCGCAATGGCAATGGTACTTTACAACAATGCAGCTGGAACAATTAGCATGACAATTGAAAAATATTTGGTACCAGCAGTATCGATTGAGGAGACAGCTGGAAATGTATTGGTTAATGCAATCAATCCAGATACAAAAGTTGGAACATTTACCTATGATCCAGCACAGACAGGTTCTTTGCCTAGCCCATCGGCTGGACAGATGTCGGACTTCTCATCTTGGGGACCAACACCTGAATTAACATTAAAACCAGAAATTACAGCACCTGGTGGAAATATTTATTCGTCTACACAAATGAGTGGTGCAGAAAGTCAGTATGGTTTAATGAGCGGTACCTCAATG
>JAGOGN010000180.1 GCA_017996675.1 Lachnospiraceae bacterium
ATCTCGCCACTTTTCTTAACATATACTGCACTTTCACTTGTATCAAATGTACGTTTGGAAAGAAGTAATAAAATCACAGTTGTTACAATCACGATTAAAAGAACTAACGGAATCATAATTTTAATCAATAAATTCTTCTTCTCTCTTCTTCGGCGTGCTTTCAGCCTATTTTTTTCATAATTTTTATCCATTCTACCTGCCTGCCCTCTTCATCATATATGTTCTATTCTACTATGACTTTTACTTTATTTCAAGCTTGAATCACTTTGCATAAAAAAACCACCTGAAATTAATCAGATGGTTTCTGTTCAAATAAATGAATCAATTGAATCGAAGTAAACTGGCGATCTACCTGACTGCTCAGCATGGCCGATACAATTTCCTCCAACTGCTTTTGTACTTTTGGTACTACTCGAAATAAATACAATTGCTCAATTTTACAGGAAATCATGTATTGTAATGCGTAGATTGTAGATTCTTCTACCTGATATCCTTTTAATAATTTTCCACAATTGCAACAAAGGACACCACTTTGATCTTTTGAAAAATAATCTAATTCTTCTTTGGAACCGCAATTTTTGCATTGAAATACATCTGGATAAATGCCATGAATCACCATTAGTCTTAGTTCAAAAATAATTCTGATTAAAGATGGCGCTACCTGTTCTTTTATTAAAGCACGAATCGAAACATAAAGTAATTTCATCGTTAAAGATCCATCAAGACCTTCTTTCGTAAAGTAATTAACCAGTTCCAACAAATAAAATCCATAAGCTGAAAGTTCTGGTTCCTGTGCAATCTCACGAAAAAAATCCTTTACTACAAAACGTACAATCGTAAATGCATCTCGACCTTCATATACCTCAATTTCTCCAAATACAAATGGATTGCAGGCAGCCAAAAGAGGGCTGTTTTGCTTACGTGCCCCTCGCGCAAATCCGGTAATCCGACCGCGCTCTTTCGTAAGAATAACAAGACGTTTATCGTATTCTCCTGCTGGTGCAGCCAATAAAACCATTCCTGTAAGAATGAGTTTATCTTTCATTTTTGTTATAACCAAAATTCTTCATCAGAACATCATTGTCACGCCAATCTTTCTTTACTTTTACCCATAATTTCAGATTGATTTTGGAACCCAAGAAACGTTCTATTTCAAAACGCGCGTTGGTTCCAATCTTTTTTAACATTGCACCTTGTTTTCCAATGATAATTCCTTTATGGGAATCCCTTTCACAAATAATGGTTGCTTCAATATCAATTATTTTTGAACCCTGTCTCTTTTTCATAATATCCACAGTAACAGCAATACCATGCGGAATCTCTTCATCCAATGCATGTAAAGCCTTTTCTCTGATCATTTCCGCTACAATCTGGCGTTCTGGCTGATCTGTAATGGTATCTTCATCATAAAACATGGGACCATAAGGAAGATATTTGTATATTTCATCAATGAGGCATTTTACATTTTCTCCTCGCAGAGCAGACAAAGGAACGATTTCATCAAAGTCTAAAATCTTACGATAAGCATCGATAAACGCAAGCACTTCGTCTCTTTTCACTGTGTCTACTTTATTAATGACCAAAATAACTGGAACATTTGCAGACTTTAACTTTTCAGCAATATGTTTCTCTCCTGCACCGATAAATGTAGATGGTTCTACCAGCCAGATAATGACATCCACATCACTAATCGAACGCTCGGCAACATTCACCATATATTCTCCAAGCTTATTCTTAGCTTTATGAATTCCTGGCGTATCCACGAAAACAATTTGACCTCTTTGTTCATCCGTATAAACAGTTTGAATTTTGTTTCTTGTTGTCTGCGGTTTATTTGATGTGATTGCAATTTTTTGTCCAATGATCTGGTTCATGAGCGTAGATTTACCTACATTTGGTCTGCCAATTAAGGTGACAAAACCTGATTTTAAATTTTGATCCATATTTCTCCTTTTGATTATGCTAAATTAACAATATTTTGGAATAAATCCTTTGCTTCCTGGATTTTCTCTTCATTTCCTACCACACAGATATTTCCCTGATTCAAAGCTGCACGAACTGGATTCGAAAGGGCTTTAATATCCTCTACTTTCACTCTTAATACCTCATCTCTTTCTTTTTGAATATCTTCAAAAGAAAGATTACTTAGATATAATGACATCGAGCGTTCGCCACGTGTGGAAGCTGTTAGAGGCGTATCCATTTCACTTACTGTACCGATGACATATTTTGTCATTTCTCTTTCACTTGCTTCAAATTGTTCTAAGAATTCCGGTGTTTTTTCAAATACTTCATTTGTTCTCTTTAAATTTGGATCACGATAGGAACTAAAGCTAACTGTTCCCGTTCTTCCGAATCCTCCGCCACAACCATATGCGCCACCTTTTACTCTGATTTCGATCCAGAGATATTCATAACTTAGTATGGTTTTCACAACTCTCATTGCTCCAACATATCCGTAGCCAGCCTTTGCATAAGATCCAACGCGCGCTACATACTGTACTTGTGAAGCATCCATGATTCCTTCATTTTTCTGTTCGCAAATGAGTTCATCTGGGCTAAAACTAAAGTCCTGATCGGATAAATGACGATTCAGATCTTTTAATTGATCCTCTAAACATTTAAATTCTTCCTGATCACAGGTACTACTCACAATTAGGTTCTCTTTACGGAAGATGATATGAGTCAGTCGCTTCAATTTAGAAGCAATGGATGCTTTCTCAGTTTCAAAATTCTGATCCATCCATACCAACGAACGGTAGAAATCTAATCCACTAATTTTTTCTTTTAAAAGAGCAGGTTGTGAAAAATAACTGCTGGCTCTTAATACTGCCGTTGCATTTCCACTATTACTTAACTTTGACTGTAAACGAGATTTTGTTTCCGCAATAATTTCATATAAGCGCTTATAATCATCATATTCTGTGGATTCAATCATCTCTGAAATCAACTGAATTGCTTTTGGAAGCTGCCCGTAAAATGTCTTACTGTGCACTTCAAACTTCACTGTCATGCTTTCAGGAGCCTTCACATTTTGGTAGATTCCAATACTTGCCCCAATACCACCTGTAAATCGATCAATTTCATTGGATAAATCTGCATAAGAATGTTCTTTGGTATCCATAAAACTAAACGCATGACGGAGCAATCCTAAATAAGGAATCAAATCTGTTGGCAACTTTTTCACATCAAACATGAGATTCAAATAATGAATTCCGTTGGTAAAGAAATCATGATGGAAAGTCAGTACTCCAGAAAGATTCTGCATTTTATTATCCAAAGGCATTGCTTCTTTTTTAATGTCTTTTCTGGATAACATTGGTAATTTCTCCAGGTCTTCTGGTGTAGAAGGTGTTTCCTGATATTCTTTTAAGTGCTTGGTATCTTTAATGATCTTTCTTTGTTCTTCTTCACTCATTACATCCTTCTTATTCTTAAGAAGTTCTACTAATTTCTCATCTGCCAGAGCATGAAGGCCTTTCTGTGGTTTTAAGACAATGACAGAAGCATGTGAATTATTGATAAAATATTCTTTGATTAGTTCTTCATAATAATTGGTCTGTAATTGTTCTCTAAGAAATTGATAGGTATCAAGCGCATCAATATGGATAAATGGCTTCGTCTCATCATATAACCAGCTATCTAAACTTTGAATACAGTAAAGTAATCCCTTTGGAAATTGTCCAAAATCTGCTTCACGATACTTAAATTCACTACTATTAAGTCCCGCTTCCAAAGTTTCTTTATTGATTCCTTCTTCGCTAATCTGAATAAACGCCTGTGTAACTAGCGTCTCAAATTCTTTCTGTTTCTGAACATCTACACCTTTTGCAACGATTGAGAACATTGGCTGACGTAGCGATGTTTCAAATGAAGTATACACATCCTGTCCAATAC
>JAGOGN010000181.1 GCA_017996675.1 Lachnospiraceae bacterium
GGCACAAATTGCTACATTGCCATGAATGAGCAAAATAAAGAAGCAATTATTATCGATCCGGCGGATCGTGCGGATAAAATTAACAACAAATTAAAAGAAATGGGTGCAAAGCCGGTAGCAATTTTATTCACACATGGGCACTTTGATCATGTATTGGCTGCAAATGATCTAAAGAAGGAGCATCATATTCAGATTTACGCAAACGAGATGGAACGTGAAACTTTAGAAAATACTCAGATGAACATGTCTTCCATGGGAAATGGACAGTCATCTTATCAGGCTGATGTCTATGTAAAAGATGGACAAGTGTTGAATTTGGCTGGAATGACATGCAAAGTGATCTGGACTCCAGGACATACGCCTGGTGGAACCTGCTACTATTTCGAGGAGGATAAAATTCTTTTTAGTGGAGATACTTTATTTTGCAGATCGGTAGGAAGAACTGATTTTCCGGGAGGAAGTATGTCTCAACTTGTTCGAAGCATTAAAGATAAATTAATGATTTTGGATGATGAAGTGAAGGTATTTCCAGGACATATGGGCGCTACAACCATAAAAGACGAGAGGATTTACAATCCGTTTATTGGATAGAAAAGCAGAGGAATAAATTTATGATAGAGGTCATTCTGAATCAGGCAGATTTTGAATATGATATTCGTGCATTGATTCGTGCTTTTTTTCCGAAAGAAGAAGTAAAGATTCGTGTTGATTCATTTGGTATTCGAAATAGTGATGGATTGTTCCTTTTGGAAATCGAGTATCTGATGAATGAGATTCATTGCAGTTTTATTACAGAAGAAAAAAAAGAGCAATGTAGTGCGGATATAACGGGTCTAGAACGTAAAGAAGTGAAGAAGACACTGAAACGCTTACTTTATCATTGGCTGGAGGATTATTCGAAACAAAAGCAACTTTGGGGAGATTTGACAGGAATTCGTCCAGTGAAAATTGTTCTGGATTTGTTGGAACGTGGTGAAAGTATTGAGGAAGCGAAGAAGATTTTCCAAGAAGAATATCTGGTTTCGGATGAAAAGACAGCACTGAGCCTAGAGATTGCAGAAAAAGAGCAAACAGTGATTCAAAAGACAAGCCAGAAGCGGGGATATAGTTTATACATTCATATTCCATTTTGTCCAAGCACTTGTTTATATTGTTCCTTTACCTCGAATCCGATTGCAAAGTGGAAAGATAAGACCAATCAGTATTTGGACTGTGTGGAAAAGGAATTAGATTTTATCAAAGGGCATATGGGGGCGTATACTTTGGATTCGGTGTATATTGGTGGGGGAACGCCAACGACACTAGAACCAGAGCAACTAGAGCGCCTTTTTTTCATGCTAGAAGAGCGATTTGATATGCAATCTATTTTGGAATTTACAGTGGAAGCTGGAAGACCTGACAGCATTACGAAAGAGAAACTTTTGACTTTAAAACGACATCAGATTAGCAGGATTTCCATTAATCCGCAGACCATGAATGACGCAACGTTAAAACTCATTGGAAGAGCTCATACTGTAGAAGATATTAGAAGTACCTTCCAATTAGCCAGAGAGTGTGGATTTGACTGTATTAATATGGATTTGATTCTTGGACTTCCTGGGGAAACCCAGAAAGAGTTGATTCATACATTAACAGAAGTGCAAAAGTTAAAGCCAGATAATTTGACGATTCATTCCCTTGCGATTAAGCGGGCAGCAAGGTTAAATTTGCAAATGGAATTTTATGAAAAGCTGATGGATCATACTTTGGAAGAGCAAAGTAATCAGATGAATCTGGTGGACCAGTGTGCGAGAGCACTTTCCATGGAGCCCTATTATTTATATCGCCAAAAAAATATGGCTGGAAATCTGGAAAATGTTGGTTATGCAGTTCCTGGTAAAGAAGGAATTTATAATATTATGATGATGGAAGAGCAACAGACCATACTAGCTGTGGGAGCTGGTGCATCCACAAAAATCATTCCAAAAGATAACCAGTTAGTCGTGAGAGTTGAAAATGTAAAAGACGTGAACCAGTATATGGAGCGACTAGACGAAATGATAACACGAAAAAAAGAAGCATTGATTCAATATGGTGTTATTTAGATAGATGAAAGGAGAACAGTGATGGCGTTAAAGAAGAAACCGGTAAACGGTATGAGAGATATTTTGCCTGAAGAAATGAGACTTCGAACCTATGTACAAAAGGTGATTCAAGAAACCTATTGTAGCTTTGGGTTTACGCAGATTGAAACCCCTTGTATGGAGGATATTGCGAACTTAAGTAGTAAGCAAGGCGGAGAAAATGAGAAGCTAATTTTTAAAATTTTAAAAAGAGGTGAAAAATTAAAAATTGACCAGGCTCAGGAAGAAAATGATTTGGTAGATATGGGAATGCGGTATGATTTAACCGTTCCTCTTGCAAGATTTTATTCCAATCACGAAAATGAATTGCCGACTCCTTTTAAAGCAATCCAGATGGGAAATGTCTGGAGAGCAGATCGACCACAACGAGGACGTTACCGTCAATTTATGCAATGTGATATTGATATTTTAGGGGACGGATCAAACCTTGCTGAAATCGAACTGATTCAGGCTACTACAACGACTCTTGGAAAGTTAGGCTTCCAAGATTTCGTTATTCGAATTAATGAAAGAAGAATCTTAAAAGCAATGGCTGCGTTTAGCGGATTTGTGGAAGAAGATTATGATGAAGTCTTTATAATTTTGGACAAAATGGATAAAATCGGTTTGGATGGAGTAAGAGAAGAACTCATTCAGAAAGAGTATTCAGAAGATGTGGTTTCAAAATATTTAGATCTATTTACCCAAATGGAACAATCCGAGAATGGATTTGAGTATTTGGTCAATCAATTAGGGGATTGCTTAGAAGAAGATGTAGTCAGTCGCATGCGTGAAATCAGACAGTGTGTGGAGGCTACAAAATCGGTTGATTTTAGATTAGAATTTGACCCTACTTTGGTAAGAGGAATGTCTTATTATACAGGCACAATCTTTGAAGTTTCACTTCCAAACTTTGGTGGAAGTTGTGGCGGTGGTGGAAGATATGACCAGATGATTGGTAATTTTACGGGAAAAGATACTCCTGCATGTGGATTTTCACTTGGATTTGAACGTATTATTTTATTATTGATGGAGAGTCAGTTCCAGATTCCAAATGAAGAGAAAAAAATAGCATTTTTGCTAGAAAAAAATCTATCAATGGATGAAATTCAAGGGGTTATGGTGGAAGCTAGAGCCTTAAGAAATGATGGTGAGCAGGTTTTAATCGTAAAAATGAATAAAAACAAAAAGTTCCAGAAAGAACAGTTAGAAAAGGAAGGATATCAAGATATCCGAGAATTTTTTTGCAAATAAATTAGAAAAGAGGATTGAATCATGGCAGAGTCAATGAAGGGACTGAAACGCTCCCATAGATGTACCGAGGTTACGAATCAGATGGTTGGTCAGACCGTAACCGTAATGGGTTGGGCACAGAAAAGAAGAAATTTAGGTAGCTTAATTTTTGTGGATTTAAGAGACCGTTCTGGCTTATTACAGATCCTGTTTGATGAAAACAGCGTTGGAAAAGAAGGATTTGAAAAAGCGGAAAGCATTCGTAATGAATTTGTATTAGCGATTGTTGGAACCGTTCAAAAAAGAAGTGCAGCAGTGAATGAAAACCTTGCAACAGGAGATTTGGAAATTGTAGCAACTAGCTTACGTATCCTTTCTACTTCAGATACACCACCTTTCCCAATTGAAGAAAATTCACAGACAAAAGAAGAACTTCGTTTGAAATATAGATATCTGGATTTACGTAGACCGGATTTACAAAAGATCTTAATGATTCGAAGTGAGCTTACCACATTAACCAGAACATTTTTAGCAAAAGAAGGATTTTTAGA
>JAGOGN010000182.1 GCA_017996675.1 Lachnospiraceae bacterium
TTAAAGAAGATATGAAGATGACAAAGCAAGAAGTCAAAGATGAATTTAAAAATTCAGAAGGAAATCCTGAAATCAAGGGTCGTCAGAAACAAAAGATGAGAGAAGTTTCTCATCGAAGAATGATGGCGGATATTCCAAAAGCAGATGTTATTATTACAAATCCTACTCATTATGCAGTTGCTTTGCAATATGATGCAGAAACTTCAACAGCACCAATTGTTTTGGCTAAGGGAGAGGATTATCTTGCACTTAAAATTAAGGAAATGGCAAAAGAACATCGGATTGAAATCGTTGAAAATAAACCATTAGCCAGAATGCTTTATGCAAATGTGGAAATTGGTGGGGAAGTTCCACCAGAATTGTATCAGGCAGTTGCAGAGGTATTAGCAATTGTATATAATAAAAAGCACAGGAATTAAAACAGAGTACAAAATAGGAAAGGAGAAAATAACATATGAGTATGAAGAAAGCTGATATTGGAATTGCATTATATCTTTTATGCGCAGTTATGTTTTTTATTGTTCCAATTCCTTCTATTTTGTTAGATCTTATGTTGGCAATAAATATAGGAACCGCATTAATTATTTTATTTAATGCACTTTTTGCCAAAGAAGTACTTGATATGTCATTTTTCCCAACTTTGTTGCTCTTTACAACGATCTTTCGAATATCATTGAATGTTTCTTCCACAAGACTGATTCTTACTACAGGTCAGCCAGGAAACGTTGTTGAAACATTTGGACAGTTCGTAGGTGGAGATAATCTGATTATTGGTGGAATTATTTTCTTAGTTCTCATCATTATTCAGTTCATTGTAATTAATAAAGGTTCGGAACGTGTTGCTGAAGTAACAGCACGTTTTACTTTAGATGCGATGCCAGGTAAGCAAATGGCAATTGATGCAGATTTGAACACTGGAGCGATTACTGATGTTGAGGCAAAGAGACGTAGAGAAAAAATTCAACAGGAATCCAGTTTCTTCGGATCTATGGATGGTGCGACGAAGTATGTAAAAGGAGATGCAACTGCAGGATTAATTATTACATTTATCAATTTAGTTGGTGGTACGATTCTCGGCATGACGAATGGCGGAATGGCAGCGGCAGAGGCACTTCAAAGATATGGTTTGTTGACCATTGGTGACGGTTTGGTTGCTCAGATTCCGTCTCTTTTGATTTCACTTTCAACTGGTATTTTAGTTACAAAAGCATCCAGTGAAGCAGACTTTAGTTCTGTTTTAGTAAAACAGTTGTTTGGCGTACCGCGTGTATTGATTATTGTAGGAATTAGTATGGCTGGACTTGGAATTATTACCCCTTTAAGTAATATTTTATTTATTGGTTTAGGTGCTGCATTCTTTGTTACAGGGTTAAATATCAAGAAGAATTCCGAAATTCAAGCAATTGAAGATGAAGCAGATGCTTCTGAATCTGAGGCAGAAGAAATTCGACGACCTGAAAATGTGGTTTCTTTATTGCAAGTTGATCCAATTGAATTGGAATTTGGATATGGAATTATTCCATTAGCTGATATGAATCAGGGTGGGGATTTGTTAGATCGTGTCATCATGATTCGTCGACAAATCGCGTTGGAACTTGGAACTGTTGTTCCCGTTATAAGGCTTAGAGATAACATTCAGTTAAATCCAAATCAATATATTATTAAAATCAAAGGAATTCAGGTGACGGAAGGTGAGATCTTATTTGATCATTACATGGCCATGAATCCTGGATTTGTTGAAGATGAGATTTCTGGAATACCAACATTTGAACCTTCGTTCCACTTACCAGCAATCTGGATTACGGAAAGTCAGCGTGAAAGAGCAGAAAGTTATGGCTATACAGTAGTAGATCCACCATCGATTATTGCTACTCATATTACTGAAATTATTAAAGCTCATATTGCTGAACTATTAACAAGGCAGGATGTACAGAATCTGGTGGATAATCTGAAGGAGAATCATCCAGTTCTGGTTGATGAATTGGTTCCAAAATTACTAGGTTTAGGTGAAATTCAAAAAGTTCTACAAAATCTGTTGAGTGAAGGTATTTCAATTCGAGATTTACTTTCTATCTTTGAGTGTCTGGCAGATCATGCGCCAACAACACGTGATACAGATGTTTTAACAGAGTATGTAAGACAAAGTCTGAAACGTTCCATTTCCGCAAAATATTTTGCTCCGAATGAAATAACCAGCGTTGTTACACTGGATCCAAGAGTGGAACAGGATATTATGGCATCTGTGAAACAGACAGAACAGGGAGCATATTTAACATTGGACCCGGAACGTACAAAAGATATTATGCATTCTGTTGAAGAAGAAATTAATAAATTAGAGAACGCAGGAAAGAGTCCTATTATTATAACTTCTCCAATCGTTCGTTTATATTTTAAAAAGTTAACAGAAGATTTCTTCAAAGATTTAATTGTAGTTTCCTATAATGAGGTAGACTCCAATGTAGAATTACAATCAGTTGGGATGGTGACAGGATAATGACAATCAAAAAATTTACGGGTAAAACACAGGAAGAAGCTGCTCTGAAAGCAAAACAGGAGCTAGGTGAACAATGTGTAATTATGAACATAAAAAGTGTGAAACCGAGTGGAATATTTCGTCTGTTTCGTTCAACTGTTTTTGAAGTAACAGCTGCAATTGAAGAGAAAGAAAGTTTTCCGCTACCGAATAGGAATCTTGAGAAAACAGATTTTTCGAATCAAATGGAACGTATTAATTTTATAGCAGATGAAAAAATCGATTTCAAAGAAGAAATTTTGACGCATAGCAAACCAAATGTTGTTTTTCAACCCGATCGCCAAAGGAGTACGCATATGTTGGAAGAGAAAAACGTTGGACTGGAAGAAAAAATTGAAAATCTTCAATCGCTTTTAGAAAATAAGCTTTCTGAAAAAAACAATCAAAAAAATTTTTTCCAGGAAGAACCTTTTGTGAAAGAAAATTTAACTTATGTGAAAGCAATTTATAAAACCTTATTAGAAAACGAGGTTCATGAACATTATGCAAATCAGTTGTTGGATGAAGTAGATAAGGTTATGCGTAGCGCAACAAGTTTGGACTACATTCTTTCAACAATGTATCAGAAAATGATTTTGAAATTAGGGCAACCTAGAACGATTTCGTTGGGAATGCGTAGACCCAAAGTTCTTTTTTTCGTAGGTCCTACCGGCGTTGGAAAAACAACTACCATTGCCAAACTTGCATCAAAATTGAAAATGGAGCAGCATAAAAAAATAGCTCTTTTGACAGCGGATACCTATCGAATTGCCGCAGCAGAACAACTGCGCACCTATGCAAATATTTTAGATACGCCATTAAGTATTATTTATTCCGTACAGGAACTACGTTCCTCAATTATGAAAGTGATTGATAGTGATTTTATTTTAGTGGATACTGCTGGTTTTTCCCATAAGAATGAAGAACAGCGTATGGATATGAAGCAATTAGTGGAAAGTCTGGATTCTGATTATGAAAAAGAAGTATTTCTGGTAGTAAGTGCAACTACGAAATATAAGGATTTGGTTCAAATTGCAGATTCGTATAAAGAAATAGCTGATTATCGTTTGATTTTCACCAAATTGGATGAGACTTCTGCCTATGGAAATATTTATAATTTAAAACAATATACTGGAGCAGAATTGTCTTATGTTACAGTGGGTCAAAATGTTCCGGATGATATAAGTATTTTTGATACGCAAAAAATAGTAAGAAACCTTCTTGGGGGGAATTGATATGGATCAGGCAGAACAACTCAGAAACATTGTAAAACTTCAGAATCAGCGTTCTGAAAAAAACGCTCGTGTGATTACCATCACAAGTGGAAAAGGTGGAGTAGGAAAATCAAATACAGC
>JAGOGN010000183.1 GCA_017996675.1 Lachnospiraceae bacterium
GATTATGCTTACTTACTCTTTTCATAATATAGGGTCAGATTCCCTTTATGAACATCTTTATAAATGCATCAAAAACGACATTCTTCACGGCACTTTAACGCCTAAAACCAAGCTTCCATCCAAACGTGCCTTTGCAAAAAATCTGGGCATAAGTACCATTACTGTGGAAAATGCTTATAGCCAGTTAATTGCAGAAGGATATTTATATTCGATTCCCAAAAGTGGATTTTTTGTTTCAGATATTAATGGTTATCAAAGTCATAAGCCAGAACTCCCTTTAGAAAATTTGATTGTCGATGCTGAACCTACACAGTATCTGGCTGACTTTACCAGCAATCAGACCAGCGCAGAGGTCTTTCCTTTTTCCACCTGGGCAAAGCTCATGCGAGAAGTAATTTCGGAACATGAGACAGATTTACTTACCAACTCTCCAAGTGGGGGGATTCTATCTCTCAGGCAGGCAATTGCACAACATTTAAAAGATTTTCGTAACCTTCAGGTTTCTCCAGAACAGATCATCGTCGGAGCCGGAACTGAGTATTTATATGGTTTATTGATCCAGCTTTTAGGCTACGATAAGACCTACGGTATTGAAAATCCTGGCTATCTAAAAATCCATAAAATTTACCAGAGTAACCATGTAAAAAGTGTTCCCGTCGAATTGGATAAAAACGGAATTGACTTAAAAAGTCTGCTAGATAATCACGCAGACATTCTTCACTTGTCCCCTTCCCACCATTTTCCAACCGGAATCGTCACTCCAATCAGTAGAAGATATGAATTACTAGGCTGGGCATCCGAGGATGATGATCGCTATATTATAGAAGATGATTATGATTCCGAGTTTCGTTTGAATGGCAAACCTATTCCTACTTTAAAAAGTATCGATGTGATGAATAAAGTCATTTATATGAATACCTTCACCAAAAGTCTTGCCTCTACCATCCGTATCAGCTATATGGTTCTGCCCACTCAGCTTGCCAACCGATTTTATCAGGATTTGAACTTTTATTCCTGTACCGTATCCAATTTTGAACAATACACACTTTCACGCTTTATCAATGAAGGTTTCTTTGAAAAGCATATTAATCGAATGCGTAATTATTATCATCTCCAACGTGATTTACTTTTAGATACCATAAAAAAAAGTCCTCTCTCTTCGCATATTACAATCATGGAAAAGGATTCCGGACTTCATTTTCTAATGCAGATTCATACTTCCATGCCAGAAGCAATTTTTTCACAAAAAGCACTTTTACAAGGAATCAAACTAGCCAGTTTGTCGCAGTATTATCTCGGCAACTACGCTGGTGAGGAAAATATTTATATCATTAATTATTCTTATTTAGACGCTTCTCACTTACAAGAAGCAATTAGCAGGCTTACCCAGATCCTTGAGTAATTTTTCTTTACTTTCGAACAAACGTTTGGTATTATATTATTATACTCTACACTGCACTTGTAAGGGAGGAATAAGATTTGGAACAGGTCATCTTTCATGTGGATGTGAATTCCGCTTTTCTAAGTTGGGAAGCTGTAGATCGCTTGCGTAACAGAAATGAAACATTAGATATTCGGACGATACCTGCCATTATTGGCGGTAGTCAAGAGAAGCGACATGGCATTGTTCTTGCCAAGTCTGTTTTGTGTAAGCCTTTCGGTATTCAAACCGGAGAACCGATTGTTTCTGCACTGGAAAAGTGTCCGAATCTTCAGATCTTTTCGCCCACTTACGGAATCTATGTTCAGTATTCGAAAGCACTTATGAGTTTATTAGAAAGTTATGCTCCCGTCATAGAACAATATTCGATTGATGAAGCATTTTGTGATATGACTGGGACTCAGCGCATTTATGGACCTCCTTTGGAATTTGCCCAGAAGCTACGGATAGAAATTGAGGAGCGCCTTGGTTTTACTGTAAATATTGGAGTCGCACCGAATAAATTGCTGGCGAAGATGGCATCTGATTTTCAAAAGCCGAATCGTGTTCATTCCCTTTCCTATGAAGAAATGCCATTAAAGATGTGGCCATTGGATGTTTCAGAACTTTTTTTTGTCGGAAAGAATACCGCCTTGAAACTACATAAATTAGGGATTCATACCATTGGTGAACTTGCCAAGACCTCTCCAATACTGTTAGAGAATCATTTTAAAAAGCAAGGACACTTAATCTGGAATTACGCAAATGGCAATGACACTTCCATGGTAACGAATCATACCTCTGCCAATAAAGGATATGGCAATTCGACGACGATTTCCTATGATGTAACGACTTCCGGAATGGCTTTACAGGTCCTTCTATCTCTTTGCGAAACGGTTTGTGCCAGATTGCGGGCAGACAATGCTAGGATTACCGTTGTTGCTATATCGATTAAAGACACTGATTTACAGACTGTATCTAGACAATGTACTTTGTTTTCTCCGACCAATGTAACGATGGAGATCTTTGATTCTGTTTCAAAATTATTTGCTTCCCTTTGGGATGGACGACCAATTCGTGCTTTGGGTGTATCTACCAGTAAAGTATCGACTCATGATAACTATCAATATAATTTATTTGATATGGAAAAGTACGAAAAGCAGGGAAAAGTTGACCATGCGGTTGATCAGGTTCGAGAACGATTTGGAAGCGATGCCATCAAACGCGCCTGCTTTATAAAACCCAACCAGCCCCACGTAACCATCGATTCTCAAAATGACCGTCCACTTGGACGAACCAATAAAGACCAATTTTAAAAAAACCACAGGAGCAGCAAATTTACTGCACCCTGTGGATTTCTTTTTCATCTTAAATAATATATTTTTCCGAAACTTCATCTCTCTTTGCAACATAAATAGGAAAGTCATTTCCGCAATAACAACAATCCGACATGGTAATTTCCTGACGAACCGTCTCATATGCCAATTCTTCCATATTGTTCTCTTTGCTTAGATGTCCTAATAAAATGCACTTACAATCATCATGAAGAATTCTGCTAAGCAATCTTCCTGAGTTTTCGTTACTCAAATGCCCTTTGTCACCTAAGATTCTTCGTTTCAGATAATATGGATAGGCTCCAACCTGAAGCATATTGACGTCATGATTGGCTTCTAATAATAACGCATCTAATCCGGAAAGATTTCGAACAATATCCTCATCATAAACTCCCATATCCGTTGCGATTCCAATAGATTTTCCACCCTGTCTAGCTACATATGCTACCGGTTCCATCGCATCATGTGAGATCTGAAACGGATGAATTTCTAAATCACCAACCAAGAAATCTATCTCGTACTCAATCTCATGAAACAAGGAAGCGTCCACTTTTCCGACACTACCAGATTGTAGAATTCCTTCAATCGTTCCTTTTGTAGAATAGATTGGCAAATTGTATTTTCTACTGATAACACCTAATCCCTGTATATGATCCGAATGTTCATGTGTAATTAAAATTCCTGTCAAATCCTCCAAACACACTCCAATTGATGCTAATCCTTCTCTAATCCGCTTTCCACTGATTCCTACGTCAATTAGAATACGACTTTGTTCAGAAGCAATATAAATACAATTTCCACTACTTCCACTTGCAATACTACATATTTCCATTCTATCACCTTACTGCCAAAATACCTCAACCTGATCTTTTGCAAAAAGTTCCTGCGTGTATTCTGCTTCTCTTCCATTTACCCTTGTTACAATCGTTCTTCCATTTGCTTTTGATAAATCAAAATCAATAAAGTCAAAAACATCCACAAACATATAATGATCTTTTCCATGAAGAATGACCGGTTGCTTATTTACATAAACAGGGACACTTTTTTGATCATCTACTACTTCCTCAAAAGAATTCAATTCGATGGCAGGACTACTAGTTGCATCTA
>JAGOGN010000027.1 GCA_017996675.1 Lachnospiraceae bacterium
TGTGCTGACTGTGCGTTTGCATATACTTTTTCGAAAACTTTTTGTGCGCTTTCCATTAATTTCTCTTTTGCAGCTTTCATTTCAGCTACCTGGTCTTCTGACATTTCATCTGCATTTGGATGAGCTTCCACCATTGCCTTTAAAGTAGCAAGGTCTGTATCAACCTGTGAACGATCTGCTCCTTCAAGAGATGCTCCAACTTCTTCTAATGCTTTTTCTGTCTGGAAAACAAAGGAATCCGCATCGTTTCTCGTATCAATTGCATCTTTACGAATCTTATCCTGAGCTTCAAATTCAGCAGCTTCTTTTACTGCTTTATCAATATCACCATCTGACATGTTTGAACCAGCTGTAATTGTAATATGTTGTTCTTTACCAGTTCCTAGGTCTTTAGCAGAAACATTTACAATACCATTTGCATCGATATCAAATGTCACTTCAACCTGTGGTACTCCACGACGTGCTGGTGGAATTCCATCTAATCTGAATTGTCCGAGTGATTTATTATCTCTAGCAAACTGTCTTTCACCCTGAACAACATTAATGTCTACTGCTGTCTGGTTATCTGCTGCTGTTGAGAAGATTTGACTCTTCTTTGTAGGAATCGTTGTGTTTCTTTCAATCAATCTGGTAGCTACTCCACCCATTGTTTCGATTGAAAGAGAAAGTGGAGTTACGTCTAATAATAAGATTTCACCAGCGCCTGCATCTCCTGCAAGTTTTCCGCCCTGAATAGATGCTCCTAAAGCAACACATTCATCTGGATTTAAAGTCTTACTTGGCTCTTTTCCTGTTAATGCTTTTACTTTATCCTGAACAGCTGGTATACGTGTAGAACCTCCTACTAATAATACCTGTCCTAATTCAGAAGAAGAAATTCCTGCATCTTTTAATGCGGTCTGAACTGGAACTGCTGTTCTTTCAACTAAATCATGTGTTAATTCATCAAATTTAGCGCGAGTAAGATTCATATCAAAATGTTTAGGTCCTTCGTTTGTAGCTGTAATAAATGGAAGATTGATATTTGTTGTTGTAGCACTTGAAAGTTCTTTCTTTGCCTTTTCAGCTGCTTCTTTCAATCTCTGTAAAGCCATTTTATCTGTAGAAAGATCTACACCTTCCGCCTTTTTAAATTCACTTAACATCCAGTCAACAACTTTTGTATCAAAGTCGTCTCCACCTAAACGGTTATCTCCGGAAGTAGATAATACTTCGATTACACCGTCTCCAATTTCAATAATTGAAACGTCAAAAGTTCCACCACCAAGGTCATATACCATGATTTTCTGTTCGTGTTCGTTATCCAATCCATAAGCTAAAGCTGCTGCTGTTGGCTCATTAATGATTCTCTTTACATCAAGTCCAGCGATTTTACCTGCATCTTTTGTTGCCTGTCTCTGTGCATCGTTAAAGTAAGCTGGTACGGTAATTACTGCTTCATTTACTTTTTCGCCTAAATATCCTTCTGCATCTGCCTTCAACTTCTGAAGAATCATTGCAGAAATTTCCTGTGGAGAATATTTTTTATCATCAATGACCTGTTTGTGATCTGTTCCCATTTCACGTTTAATAGAAGAAATTGTCTTGTCTGCGTTTGTAACCGCCTGACGCTTTGCAGGTTCTCCTACTAATCTTTCTCCTGTCTTTGTAAATGCTACAACAGATGGTGTTGTTCTTGCTCCTTCTGTATTTGCGATTACTACAGGCTTTCCGCCTTCCATAACAGCTACGCAGCTGTTTGTAGTTCCTAAATCGATACCAATAATTTTACTCATTATGTTTTCCTCCTAAATTTACTTGTTTAATTTGCTACTTTTACCATACTGTGTCTTACTACAGTATCTCTATAGATATATCCCTTTTGGAATTCTTCTACTACTACATTTTCTTTGGCTGCTTCATCCTCCACATGCATCACTGCATTATGGAAATTTGGATCAAACTCACATCCAACAGCTTCAATTGGTTTCACACCAACTGTTTCTAGCTCTGTCATCATCTGACGATAAACTTTATCCATTCCTTCTACAAAGGAATGATCTTTCATATCATCTGTTATCGCAGCTAACCCTCTTTCAAAATTATCAATGACTGGAAGAATTTTTTCCACGATACTTTTTGCTCCGATTTCAAACATCTGACACTTTTCTTTCTCACTTCTCTTTCTGAAGTTATCGAACTCTGCCATCTGTCTCTTCACCTGATCGGTAAGTTCTTCGATTTTTTCATCCTTTTTGTCTTTCTTTTCTTTCTTTTCCTTTTTCTTGCCAAAGGATTTCTTACCGTCAGCGTTTTCCTCCGCATTCAGTCCCGCTTCGCAACAAAGTTCTTCCTCTTCCTGCAGTTTAGATTGATTCTCTTCCACTTCCTGGTTCGAATTTTCACAATGACATTCATGGTCTTTCTCTGTCTCACAGCCACAGTCGCATCCGCAGGTACATTCGCCCTTTGTCTGCTTCACGTCTTCGTTCATCATTCCCTTTATCCACCTTTCTATCTCTTTTAAAACTATAATCTATCAAGCATCATGTTCCTTATGGAACACGTCATCTAACTGACCCTTAATCACTTTCAAGCTCCTCATCACATTCTCATAGTCCATTCGTTTTGGACCAATAATTCCGATCTTGCCCTGCATTCCTTCACCTAAATCATAAGTGGCCGTTACGATACTGCAGTCTTTGATTTTAGAATTGGATCTTTCAGACCCGATATAAACCTGAATCCCTGCACCTGCTACATCTTTTAGCTCTTCAGTCAGCATTTCTGCCAAAGCCTGCTTCTCTTCAAATGCAGATAAAAGCTCACCTGCACTTCCTGAATCGAAAAGCTCAGGATATTTAATCAAATTGTTTGCACCACTTGTATATACTTCTAAATCTTCATCTTCCTTTAGAACAGTTGCGATTGCATCTAATACTTCACTGATGATATGGCCATACGCTCCAGCCTGCTCCTTCAATCTGGTAATGAGTCCCAAATTAATCTGTTCAAATGGAATGCCATTTAATGTGGTATTTAACAACATATTCAACTTCAAAATTGTCTCGTTGGCAAGAGGTTCTGCGATTGGTATAATTTTGTTCTTTACAATGTTTCCTTCCATTACGATTACCGCAAGAATCTGTTCGGAATCCACCGCAGATAACTGAATAAATTTCACTTTAGTTCCGCTGATGGATGGACTAGTAATCATCGTAGCATAATTGGTATTGGTAGCAAGTAACTTTACCACCTGCTGTAGTACCTTTTCCATTCGCTCCGTCTTTTCAATCACATATTCCTTCATTTCAGAAACTTGTGTCTCATTTTCAATCATCAGTTGATCAACATAGAACCGATACCCTTTATCAGAAGGAATTCGACCTGCTGAAGTATGAGGCTGAACAATGTATCCTAGCTCTTCTAAATCTGACATTTCATTTCGGATGGTTGCTGAACTTAATTGTAAATCAAGAATCTTTGAAATGGTACGTGAACCAACCGGTTCCCCCGTTTCTAGATAATTTTTGATGATGGATCTTAAAATTTTTGATTTTCGATCATCTAATTCCATTTCGTTCACCTATTCACCACCCTTCGCCCTTGTCACCTTTATCCTTGTTAGCACTCACTCAAACCGAGTGCTAATTGAATCTATTAAGAAGATAACACCTAGCTAAATCTTTGTCAACAGCTTACAGAAAAGTTTATAATTAATTTAGAAGTTTTAGATTTTCTTTCGCAAAAAAAGAGACCATGCAAATCTGCATCATCTCTGTCTTCTTATTTCAATATTTTAGTTGTTTGATCGATTCTTAATTACATGGATAATCTCGTTCTTCAAATCCAATGCCTTATCTTTCATTTTACGATTCGTATTTTGTGATGTTAAAATTCCAGATACAAAACGGGATGCAACATCCAGCTTTCCAAGTTTAAATGCCATATAGGCAATTAAGAAATCGACTGTGCTCTGTTCCATTCCGCACATCGGATAATTTTCAGTTGAAGATGCCATCAAAAATCCATCATATGCTTCTTGATAGAATTCCAACTCTTCCTTATGACATTCGTCATAAATCACTTTCTCAACCGTTGTACTTTGTGGCAGAGTCTCGCATTTTCCTCTTAGTAGCCAGGACATTTTAAGACAGATAAAAGCCTTTTCACTTGCTTTTCCTTTCTTAACAATGGTGTTAAATAGGGCAAGTTTATATCGATCCAATGCCTCTTCATAAGTATAAATTTCTGGTTCTGCTTTCATTCCGCCCTGAAAACGACTACTGATGGCTTCTTTAATCAACTTTGCTTGAGTAGAAGTTAATGTATCGAAATTAGCTGACATCGCAGCATATCCACAATGTGGGCAGGCAGTTATTCCATATTTTAAGGTATCAATATACTGATGACGTGGTCTTAAATCCTCATCCGGTTCCAGTCTTCTTACGCGTCCACTCTTAATAACCTTCGTCTTAAATACCTGATCACAGGCTACGCAACGAACCCCTTTTTCCAGTAAGAACTCTGTTTCCTCTGGTTCTTTTATTGCATCTTTACCCTGCACCTGTGTTGTTTCTTCTTCTTTCTTTTCTTCCTCAAAAACAGACACATCTTTTGCATTCAGACCAAATTTCTCGAGTCCTGATAGAATATTACTCATCCTTACCTCCTAATTCTTCTTGACGTGCTCATGGGTAAACAAATGATCCTGACAATATTCAAAATTGCCGTCACACTTAGAGCAAAACCGAAATTCTAATTCTGGAAAATCAACATCTGTTCGACCACATATGGCACACTTATGCCTTGCCACTCCTGGCATAGACACTTCACGTACCTGTCTTTTAAATTCTGTCTTTCGTTTGATTTCATGTGGTGATATCTTCTTATAATTTCTTGTCATTAAATAAAACAAAATAAAATTCAATAGCGATGCAATGATTGCCGTTCTTCCAATCCAGTCTGCGGTAAAAATAAAGTAAACTTGTAAAATCAAATAGACAAGTCCCATCCATTTCATCTTAACTGGAACAACAAACATAAACAATACCTGATGGTCTGGATAAGTCATCGCAAAAGCTAAAAACAACGACAAATTAATATAATAAGTACTAAACAGCCCTGCCATGGATAGAGCAAAACTTGCTTGTCCCCCAATAACAAAAAACAAAATCATTGCTGCGATATCGGTGAAAATAATGCCTCCAAAAATATAAAGGTTGAATCGAAATTCTCCCCATGTACGTTCTAAATCTGTTCCAATTGAGTAATAAAAATAAAGCATAATTAAAGTAAAAATAATGTTAAACCCAGACTCCGGAACAATAATCCAGGTTACTAGTCTCCACACCTGACCTTTCAGAATATAGTATGGCTCTAGCGTCAGGAAATTCAAAAATTCCGGAAAGGTCGTCTGAAACACGTACCCCACAATATAACAAGCAATCAACACACGCATTAAATTCGGGATTGCAAATTTTCCAATCTTTTTTTCTAATTTTGAAATAAATTTCATTCTTCACCTCTATGATGTTATTTCTTTTATTATAGTTTTTGAATAGTCGTTTGTCAACGAAACCCCAAATTTTAAGAAATTCTTTCTAGTTTCATTTTCTCTTTCTTCTTAATTTATAATTTATGATTGAATCTTATTTTATGGTAGCGTATAATAAAACCTGATTGATTTTAGATGTATAGAAATGGGTGAAAAAATGGAAAACAAAGAAATATATAGACTTGGAATTGATATTGGTTCTACTACTGTTAAAATTGCAGTTTTAGATCCAGATCAACAGTTAATCTTCTCGGATTACGAAAGACATTACGCTAATATACGTAGCACTTTACAAAGTCTGATTGAAAAAGCCATCCAGATTACAGGCGATGTAGCCATCGCCCCAATGATTACTGGAAGTGGCGGACTGACACTTGCAAAACACCTTGGCATCCCTTTTGTGCAGGAAGTAATTGCTGTTTCAACTGCATTAACTAAATTTGCTCCTCATTGTGATGTAGCAATTGAACTTGGTGGTGAGGATGCAAAAATTATTTATTTCGAGGATGGTAATGTTGAGCAACGAATGAATGGTATCTGCGCTGGTGGAACCGGATCTTTTATTGATCAAATGGCTTCTCTGATTCAAACAGATGCATCTGGTTTAAATGACTACGCAAAAGCTTATAAAGCAATTTATCCAATCGCTGCACGTTGTGGCGTTTTTGCCAAAACGGATATTCAGCCATTAATTAATGAAGGAGCAACAAAACCAGATTTATCTGCTTCCATTTTTCAGGCAGTTGTAAATCAGACAATCAGTGGTCTCGCTTGTGGTAAACCAATCCGTGGACATGTTGCTTTCCTTGGTGGTCCTCTGCACTTTTTGTCACAGTTAAAAGAAACTTTTATCCGCACTTTAAAGCTGGATGAGGAACACGTAATCGCGCCAGATCATTCTCATTTATTTGCAGCAATTGGATCTGCACAAAACGCAACAGAGAAAACAATGTATTCTTTTTCCGAAATTTTGCATAAACTGGATCAGAATATTCATATGGAATTTGAAGTTGCCCGCTTAGAGCCTCTTTTTGAATCACAACAAGACTATCAGGATTTCACTGACAGGCACCAACAGGCAACCGTTACCAAAGGTGATTTAAAAAGCTATAAAGGAAACTGCTACTTGGGTATTGATGCAGGTTCTACTACAACAAAAGTTGCTGTAGTTGGCGAAGACGGTGCTCTTTTATACTCCTTCTATAGTAATAATAATGGAAGTCCGTTAAGCACTGCAATTCATGCCATTCAGGAAATTTACAAAGACATTCCAAGTGATGCGCACATTGTACATTCCTGTTCAACCGGATATGGAGAAGCTTTATTAAAATCTGCTCTGATGCTTGACGAAGGAGAAGTTGAGACTGTTTCCCATTACTACGCAGCAGCCTTTTTCAATCCACAAGTAGATTGTATTTTAGACATCGGCGGACAGGATATGAAATGTATCAAAATTAAAAATCAAACTGTAGACAGTGTTCAATTAAACGAAGCTTGCTCTTCCGGATGTGGATCTTTTATCGAAACTTTTGCAAAAAGTCTCAATCATTCCGTTGAGAATTTTGCGAAAGAAGCGCTCTTCGCTCCTCATCCAATTGATCTTGGAACCCGATGTACCGTGTTCATGAATTCAAAAGTAAAACAGGCGCAAAAAGAAGGAGCGACCGTAGCTGATATTTCAGCAGGTTTAGCATATTCCGTTATTAAGAATGCGTTATTTAAAGTAATTAAATTAACAGATCCAGAAGAACTGGGACAAAATATCGTTGTACAGGGCGGAACTTTTTACAACGATGCCGTACTTAGAAGTTTTGAAACAATCAGCGGTTGCACTGCTATTCGTCCTGACATTGCTGGAATCATGGGTGCTTTTGGCGCCGCATTAATTGCGAGAGAGCGTCATGAAGAAAGCTTCAAAACGACCACGCTGAGTATCGAGGAAATTAATCAATTATCTTACGATACCAAGCTGACACGCTGTCAGGGATGTACCAATCATTGTCTTTTAACCATTAATCATTTTAATGGTGGACGCCAGTATATTACTGGAAACAGATGTGAACGCGGACTTGGTAAAGAAAAAAATAAAGAACAAATTCCAAATTTATTTGAATATAAGAATAAGCGCATGTTTCAGTATCAACCACTTTCTGCTGATGATGCAATCCGTGGAACAGTTGGTATTCCTCGTGTTTTGAACATGTTCGAAAATTACCCTTTCTGGCACATGTTCTTTACTAAGCTAGGGTTTCGGACTGTTTTAAGTCCACAATCCAGCAGAAAGATTTATGAAATGGGTATGGAGTCCATTCCAAGCGAATCAGAATGCTATCCTGCCAAGCTGGCACATGGACATATTGAATGGCTGATCAAGGAACAGGTTGATTTTATTTTCTACCCTTGTATCCCATATGAACGCAACGAATTCGAGGAAGCAAATAATCACTATAACTGCCCGATCGTAACTTCCTACGCAGAAAATATTAAAAATAACGTGGATGAAATCACCAATGGCAATGTACGCTTTTTAAATCCATTTTTATCCTTCAAAAATGAGGCAGTCATCTTCCAACGCCTAAAAGAAGTCTTCCAACAAGAGTTCCAGATTCCGGAAGCACTTGTAAAAGAAGCGGTGCATGATGGCTGGGTTGAAATGGAACAAGCACGCTTAGACATGATGAAAAAAGGCGAGGAAACACTCCGCTTCATGGAAGAAAATCACAAGCGTGGAATCGTATTAGCCGGAAGACCTTACCACATTGATCCAGAAATCAATCATGGAATTCCTGAACTGATTAATTCCTATGGCATTGCTGTTTTAACGGAAGATTCCATCTCCCACCTTGCGCCTGTGGAAAGACCGTTGCTTGTTATGGATCAGTGGATGTATCATTCAAGACTCTATTCAGCCGCAAATTATGCAAAAACAAGAGAAGACTTGGATGTCATTCAGTTGAATTCCTTCGGTTGTGGATTGGATGCCGTTACCACGGATCAGGTTTCTGATATTTTAAATCGTTCTGGAAAAATATACACCTGCCTGAAAATTGATGAAGTCAACAATCTAGGTGCTGCTAGAATACGTATTCGCTCTCTTCTCTCCGCATTACGTGTACGTGAAAAGCATCCAGTAGACAGAACGATTCAGACCTCACAATATAACAGACGCATTTTCACAAAAGAAATGGCAAAAGAATATACAATTTTATGTCCTCAGATGTCTCCAATTCACTTTGATGTATTAGAACCCGCATTCCAGGCTGCTGGATATAAACTCATCATTCCGGAAAGCGAAAATAGTCGTTCGGCAATTGATACCGGACTAAAATTCGTAAACAATGATGCCTGCTATCCATCTTTGATTGTTGTTGGACAGCTGATGGAAGCAATCTTATCTGGAAAATATGACTTAAACAAAACTGCTGTCATTATCACACAAACAGGTGGTGGATGTCGTGCAAGTAATTATATTGGATTTATCCGCCGTGCTTTAGAAAAAGCAGGTCACCCAGATATTCCAGTTATTTCGCTTAATTTAAGTGGATTAGAAGGAAACCCTGGATTTAAGTTATCTTTATCCTTGATTAAACGTGGACTCTACGCTGCTGTTTTTGGTGATATTTTTATGCGTTGTCTCTATCGTATGAGACCGTATGAACAAGTACCAGGAGCTGCAAATAAAGTACATGAGAAATGGAAAAACATCTGTCGCGATTTTGTTGGCGGCAAGAAAACTCCTTCTCATAGAAAATTTGCGCAACTATGCAAAGCTATTGTTGAAGATTTTGACCTAATTCCTGTCACAGGCGAGAAAAAACCACGTGTCGGAGTTGTTGGAGAAATTTTGGTTAAGTTCCATCCACTTGCAAACAATGATTTAGTCGATTTATTAGAATCAGAGGGTGCTGAAGCAGTTGTTCCTGATTTAATTGATTTTCTACAATACTGCTTTTATAATAACCATTTCAAAGTGGATCACCTTGGTTTTCCAAAAAAATCCAAGAGACGTGGGGATTTAGGAATTCGTTTCATTGAATGGCTAAGAAAGCCTGCACATAAGGCACTCGAAGCAAGTGTGAACTTTGAACCTCCTGTATCGATTGAAAAGCTTGGACAATACGCAACGGATATCGTTGCACTTGGAAACCAGACTGGCGAAGGATGGTTCTTAACTGGAGAAATGATCGAACTCATTCACTCTGGTGCATCTAACATCGTTTGTACTCAACCTTTTGGCTGTTTACCAAACCACATTGTTGGAAAAGGGGTCATTAAGAAGTTACGTCATCAGTTCCCTGAGGCCAACATCGTGGCCATCGACTACGATCCAGGTGCAAGTGAGGTAAATCAGTTGAATCGAATTAAGTTAATGCTCTCTTCTGCACAGAAGAAAATGAATTTATAATTTTTTAAGAATTTCAAATATGCCGATATTACAAGGTTTGTTAGCACTCATGTCATATGAGTGCTAATTTTCTATTGACTTTTTCTCGTTTGGGTATTAAGATTTCTAACATAGGATAAAAAAGAAAAGGAGTTGTGATTATGCAAAACAAACAAGGTAGCCTTTCGATTAATAGCGAAAATATTTTTCCAATTATTAAAAAATGGCTTTATTCCGATCATGATATTTTCATCAGAGAATTAATTTCAAACGGATGTGATGCCATTACAAAATTGAAGAAACTGGATATGATGGGTGAATACGCTCTTCCAGATGATTTCAAGGCAAAGATCAAAGTCATCGCCAATCCAGAAAAGAAAACACTTCAATTCATTGATAATGGTTTAGGTATGACCGCAGACGAAGTGGAAGAATATATTAATCAAATTGCTTTTTCCGGAGCAACTGATTTTTTAAGCAAGTACAAAGATAAGACCAATGAAGATCAAATCATTGGACATTTTGGTCTAGGCTTCTATTCCGCTTTCATGGTTGCAAACGAGGTTCATATTGATACCCTCTCCTACCAGACAGATGCAACACCTGTTCACTGGGAATGTGATGGTGGTACAGAATATGAAATGGAAGCTGGCACGAAAGATTCCGTTGGTACAACAATTACACTGTTCTTAAACGAAGATTGTCTAGAGTTTGCAAATGAATACCGTGTACGCGAAATACTTCGCAAATACTGCTCATTTATGCCTACAGAAATCTATTTAGAAAAAGCTGACGCACCTTTAGAATTTGAAACGATCCTTCCAGAAGAAAAACTTGATTCCGACATCGTCGTTGAGACTGTAAAAGAAGAAGAAATTGAGAAGTTAAAAATTCAGAAACGTCCAGTTGCAATCAATGAAACACAACCGCTTTGGGCCAAGAACCCTTCTGAATGCACCGAAGAAGAATATAAAGCATTTTACCGTAAGGTTTTTAACGATTATAAAGAACCATTATTCTGGATTCATTTAAATATGGACTATCCTTTTAACTTAAAGGGAATTCTCTATTTTCCAAAAATCAATTCCGAATATGATTCACTAGAAGGAACCATCAAACTCTATAATAATCAGGTGTTTATCGCAGATAACATCAAAGAAGTAATTCCAGAATTTTTAATGTTATTGAAGGGTGTCATCGACTGTCCAGACTTACCATTAAATGTATCCAGAAGCGCACTTCAAAATGATGGTTTTGTAAAGAAAATATCCGATTATATTTCGAAAAAAGTTGCTGATAAACTAGCTGGAATGTGCAAGACAGAAAAAGAGATTTACGAAAAATACTGGGATGACATCAGTCCATTTGTAAAATATGGTTGTTTAAAAGATGATAAGTTCTGCGATAAAATGAATGATTTCATTTTATTCAAAAATCTGGACCACAACTATCTCACTTTACCAGAATGCCTCATCAAAAAAGAAGAATCAACAGAAAGCTCCGACACCGATCAAACAGTAATTGACGAAGAAGGAAATGAAATCGATCAAGAAGAATCTACAACTGACTCTCGTACTCCAATTTATTATGTAACTGATGAAATTCAACAAAGTCAGTATATTAATTTATTTAAAGAGCAGGGATTAGATGCAATACTACTAACTCACAATATTGACACTTCCTTTATTTCTCAGTTAGAACAACGCAATGAACACTATCGTTTTATTCGTATTGATTCTGATTTGACTGAGGATTTAAAACACGATCTTTCAGAAGATGAATTAAAAGAAGAAGCTGGCCTTTTAAGCACTGCATTTTGTAAAGCATTAGGCCGTGAAAAAATGGAAATCAAAGTAGAAAAGTTAAAAAACAATTCCATTGCAGCTCTTCTCACTATTTCAGAAGAAAATCGCCGTATGCAGGATATGATGAAAATGTATGGCATGCCTGGAATGGACGCTGGAATGTTTGGACAGGACGAGAACCTGACACTCAACGCAAGTCATCCACTTGTCCAGTATTTAGTAGATCATCCAGATTCATCTATTCAAGACATTTTATGTCAACAGCTATATGATTTGGCTCTCTTGGCAAATAAACCACTTTCTTCTGATGAAATGACACGGTTTGTATCTAGAAGTAACGAAATCATGCTAAAAATGACAGAAAATCTATCAACAGAAAAATAAAATAATCCTCCTAAAATAGACTGGTTCATGACCAAACTCTATTTTAGGAGGATATTTCATTATAAACATCAAATCACTACTTAAACAGTTTCATTTTTCTAAAGATAATCACCACAATCAAACTAATGAGCGCTGCGATTCCAACAACAATTACAAATCCATGATTGCTTCCGCTAAAAGGCATTCCTCCACTAGCTAAATTCATTCCATAAGCGCTAAATATCATGGTTGGTATTGCCATTACAATGGTAATGATTGCAAGAAATTTCATGACAATATTTAAATTATTGGAAATAACAGAAGCAAATGCATCCA
>JAGOGN010000184.1:0-1219 GCA_017996675.1 Lachnospiraceae bacterium
ATGTCTTCGCTGTTAATGCATACACCACTGCATAAAGAATCGTAAATACCAGTACTGTAACCAGTGTACAAATAATAAATAAGGTAACATTGGTTAGATTTAATACTGAAAGAAGCTTTCGAATCATGCTAAATGCAAATGCTAAATGAATGACCGCAGTAACAAGAGGGATAAAAAATACGGTCTTAACCTGAGACTGAATAGACTTTTTCACTTCCTTCTTACTCATACCTACTTTTTGCATAATTTCAAATCTACGCTTGTCATCATATCCTTCTGATATCTGCTTGTAATAGATGATCAGAATCATTGCCATTGTAAATAATGTACCTAAAAAGATTCCTAAAAAGAACAGACCACCATAAACGGAAAGAAATTCGTCTTTATCACTTGCGATACAGCCATAAGAAAGGGCACCATAGTGCATACCTTCTGCTTTTTCTATATTTTTGTAAATCTGATCTGAAAGTTTGATTTGTTTTTCGCTCTCCAGGTCAGCATTTACCCCAATATACATAGCATATTCTTTTTGATTATGATCTTTATCATAGAGTTTCACTAAATCAGTAATCTGCTGTTTGTTTAATATGATAAAACTTACATCCATATAACTGGAATAGAATAAATTTTCTACGCTCAAATGCTTAACTTGCTTGGTAACTTTGATATCCTTATCTTTAAAAAGCTTTTGATTTTTCTCATATTCCACATTGGTAGAATAAACCAATGCTTCATTATCATTCAATTTTACGTTTTTATTTTCCATACGGTTGTATTCTTCTACAGGAATTAAGCGTACATATGCTGTAGATTCCATGTTCATCTTACCGTTATTATTCACCAGACCTTCTGGCGTTTTATCAAGATAAATCTCTCTATAGGAGTAGGCCACCAGATCTTCGCCTTTTACACCTTCAGACTTTAATGTAGATTTAAAAATATGAATGATACTTTCTTCTGTTTCTAATGGTACTTCATGACCATTTACAAAAATATCTCTTGGGTTCTGATTCCGTAACGCATCTTCACTTCCAATAAATAAGCTGCTTGTCGTAGAGATCATAACCAGCACCATGGTAGATAAAATACAGATATTTGCCAATCCTACTGCATTTTGTTTCATACGATAAATCATTCCCGATACAGAAGTAAAATGGTTTAGTTTATAAAAATACTTTTTTCTGTTACGAAGAAATTTTAAACCCGCAATGCTTCCAGC
>JAGOGN010000184.1:1319-3847 GCA_017996675.1 Lachnospiraceae bacterium
TATTTGCCAATCCTACTGCATTTTGTTTCATACGATAAATCATTCCCGATACAGAAGTAAAATGGTTTAGTTTATAAAAATACTTTTTTCTGTTACGAAGAAATTTTAAACCCGCAATGCTTCCAGCAGTAAATATACTATAAGTTCCAATAATAACCAAAATAACAGCAATAAAAAACAGGGCCAGTGCTTCCATTGGTGATTTGGTTGTCAAGGCCATGTAATAACCTACTCCTAAAGTCACAATTCCAAGAATTGCCAGCACCCATTTGGTTTTCGGCTCTTTTTCACCGATATTACCACCCTGTAATAGTTCCACTGGCTTTGCCAAACGAATCTGATGTAAATTATATAATAATGTTAGGATAAAAATAATTCCGAAAAATATTACAGAAGTAATCACTGCGCCTGTTGCTACATAAAAAGATACACCTAATTGGAAGCCTAACAGTCTGGCAAGCAATAACAACATTAATTTTGAAAAAAGAACTCCACACAACAATCCAATTCCGATTCCGAAAATGCCAATGTAGATACTTTCATATGCCATAATTTTACCAATATGACGTTTTTCCATACCGAGTATGTTATATAGTCCAATCTCTTTTTTTCGCTGCTTCATCAAAAAACTATTGGTATAGAACAGGAAAATAAATGCGAACAGTCCAACTACCACACAACCCATTCCTAAAACCATCATCAAAGATGCGTGAGTTTTCACCCAAGGATTTGTATATAAAAACTGCATCAGATAAAACATCATGACTGTTCCGATACAGGTCAGTAAATAAGGTAAATAAATTTTTCCATTTTTCTTCAAATTGGAAAGTGCAAGTCGTCCATAAAGTCCTTTATTCATTTTCATCACCTGCCATTAATGTAGTTAATGTATCCGAAATTCTAGAATACATTTCTTCTGTCGTCATATTTGCGCGATAAATCTGATGATACACCTGTCCATCCCTTAAGAACAATACACGTCCTGCATGCGCTGCAGCTTTAATGGAATGGGTAACCATTACGATGGTCTGTCCATCACGATTAATCTCAGAAAAAAGACGAAGTAGCGAATCCGTTGCCTTAGAATCCAATGCACCTGTCGGTTCATCTGCCAAAATTAATTTTGGATCAGTAATCAAAGCTCTTGCGATCGCTGCTCTCTGCTTTTGTCCACCTGAAACCTCATAGGGGAATTTTTTTAATAAATCTGCGATTCCAAGTCTTTTTGCAATGGGTTGCAATTTTCCATTCATCTGTTCAAAACTGTGTCCTGTTAAAACTAAAGGAAAGAAAATATTGTCCATAATAGAGAAGGTATCTAGAAGATTAAAATCCTGAAACACAAAGCCCAGATTATCTCTTCTAAATGAAGAAATCTCCCGCTCACTTATGGATGCCAGACTTTTCTTATCTAAAATAACATCTCCACTGGTCGGTTTATCAAGGGCTGCTAAAATGTTTAACAGTGTTGTTTTTCCCGATCCTGATTCTCCCATAATTGCCACATACTCTCCATTTTCAACGGAAAAGGAAACATCTGACAGTGCTTGTACCTGATTCCCTCCAAAACGAGTGGTATATATTTTCTTTACATTGTTTACTTCTAAAATTGCCATTTCCTAGTTCTCCTTCATATTTGATTTGCTATTTGATAAATACAGTATATCGAAAAAAAGAAATGCATTCCATTGATTTGGCTTACATTTCTTTTTGCTATCTTACAATCCTGTAAGGTTATTTGATTCTTTAGTCCGTCCGTCTGATTGCATAAAGGTCTAAAAAAACTCTGGTTCCTTCATTACTACTCGACTCAATTCGAATGTCATGTCCCAGTTTCTTCATAACCTGTCTGCAAAGATACAGACCTACACCTGTTGACTTCTTGTCGCTGCGTCCATTATAACCTGTATAACCTTTATCAAAAACTCGCGGAAGATCCTCTTTCGCAATTCCAATTCCAGTATCCTCAATTACAATCGTAGTCCATGCTGCCTGATCCTGGTAGATCCGAATCTTTCCACCTTCTGGTGTATATTTGAGCGCATTTGATAAAATCTGTTCAATCACAAAGCTCATCCACTTTTCATCCGTGATTGCAAATCCATTCATTGGCTGATAATCCAATTGAATTTTTTTACGTATAAACAAACGCGCATATTTACGAATTCCAGTACGAAACAACTCATCTAACGAATGTTTCTTAATCACAAAATCAGTAGCAGTGCTTTCCGTACGAATATATTGCAGGACCATATCCACGTATTGTTCAATCTTAAACAACTGCTCTTCTAGTTCCACTTTCTCTTCCTGCTCACATTCATTCGCCTGTAATAAAAGCCCTAGTGCTGCGATTGGAGTCTTAATCTGATGTGCCCATAAGGTATAATAATCTGTCATTTCAGTTTCCATTGACGCACGTTCGGATTCTAATTTAATTTTTTTATCAAATAGCAGACGTATCATTTTTTGATACTCTTGTTCCACTTCGTCTTTTGGTTGTGGCATAAGCCCAAGCTCTACCATTAAAT
>JAGOGN010000028.1 GCA_017996675.1 Lachnospiraceae bacterium
ACTAATTGATGCTCATATGCTTTGAGTGTGATTCTCATTACTTGACTTGCCATAAAAAAAGTCGCCTCCTTTTCGCACTTAATGCAGTACGACAAGCGGTGACTGTACACTCTCCCGTGTGTATCGCAAAGACTCCACACGTCGTTTCTACTCTATGGTAGACTAATGATTGATGGGTACAGTGACTTGTCGCCAGTTTCCTAACTTGACATTCGCTCCGCGGAACACCCATTCAATGAATGGCAACCTCACGCTTCAACGCTATCATGTCACAGCAAAATTCAGTATACACGATGTATACTGGGTTTGCAAGGCTTTTTCAAGAAAAATTGTTTTTTTTCAGGAACAATTTATACTCTCTAGCCGTTACTTCAATAATATACCATAATAAACAAATTTTTACCAGTATTTTTGTAGTTTCTTCACATTTTATTTGAAGGGATACCCAAAATATGTTACACTTAAAAAAATATTTGCGTTAAACGCACAACAAAGTAAGGATGAAATTACATGTGGATTGCAGATCAATGGAAAGATTATGAAATTTTAGATACCTCAGAAGGTGAAAAGTTGGAACGATGGAAAGATTATTTGTTAATCCGTCCTGATCCACAGGTTATTTGGAAAACTCCAAAAGATGACCAGTCATGGAAGAAACCGAATGGTCATTATCACCGCAGTAGCAAAGGCGGTGGTGAATGGGAATTTTTCGACCTTCCACAGCAATGGCAAATTCAATATAAAGAATTACGTTTTAATTTGAAACCTTTTAGTTTTAAGCACACAGGCCTTTTTCCTGAGCAGGCAGTGAACTGGGATTGGTTCTCTAACCTGATTGAGAAGGCCAATAGACCAATTAAAGTGCTCAACCTTTTCGCCTATACTGGTGGCGCTACTTTAGCAGCCGCTCAAGCAGGTGCTAGCGTCACTCACGTGGACGCTTCAAAGGGTATGGTATCCTGGGCAAAAGAGAACGCAGAGTCCTCTGGTTTAGGAGAAGCACCAATTCGCTGGATCGTAGACGACTGTATCAAATTTGTTGAGCGAGAAATTCGGAGAGGCAACGTTTATGACGGAATCATTATGGACCCCCCTTCTTATGGTCGTGGACCTAAAGGAGAAATCTGGAAAATTGAAGATTCCATTTATGACTTCATCCAATTATGCACGAAGTTATTAAGTCCAACTCCACTATTTTTCCTTGTTAACTCCTATACAACCGGATTAAATCCTAGCGTAATGACCTACATGATGGGAACAGAATTAAAACACCTAAACGGCAAGATTACCGGAGATGAAATCGGTCTTTTAGTAAAAAGCACCGGACTGGTTCTCCCATGCGGAGCAAGTGGGCGCTGGGAATCCAAATAAAAACTATAATAGCCAAAAGCGACTTCACCTTATACAAAGGAAAGTCGCTTATTTATTGTAGTAATATATTATATTTATTATCAGTTAAATTTATCTCGCGCTCACAAGTGTCTTCCTAGTTGCCTCAACCTGACGATTCTCCCGGACCAATTGCATCATCACATCTCTTCTTGTTACAATTCCAATAAAGGTCTCTTCATCATCTGTAACCGGAACGAAATTCTGGCTTAATACCTTGTCCCACAAATCTTCCATCTTTGCATTAATAGGCACCGCTAAATTACTTCTGTTTCGGGTAACCATAGACAATGGAACATCTTCCGCATCAAATAATGTTAAATTCGCATGATCTTTAATATACCACAACAAATCTCCTTCTGTAACGCTTCCAACATATTTGCCCCTCTTATCAACAATTGGCAAAGCCGAATATCCATTTGCTTCTAGCTTCTCCAATGCCTGCCTCAACGTAACATCTGCTTCTATATAAGCAACTTCACTTTTCGGCGTCAAAAAAAATAATACATTCATATCTTCTCCTTCGTCCCCCCGTTTACAAATCAGTTTCACTTGCAAGTTCATTATAACAGAATTCCGAAGAAGTGATTATAAAATTTTAGTGAATTTTTTATTCAGCCGATATTCTTTCATTTGATCCTTTTGTTCTTTCGATACTTTATTGGATTCGCACACCTTTTGAATACATTTTTGATGAACAAAAGGATCCAGGCATTTCTTATCCAAAAGTTTCAGAATTAGATCTGCTCTCTTTACCGCTACTTCCGCCAAGCACCACGCCGCCGCCATCTTATCATAATATCCTTCCAGCTTTAACATTGTAATTCGATCAACAATTTGCTCAGCATAATTTTCATCATTAAAATACCACAACCACATCACTAACACAAAGCGAATGATGTATTCCTGATTCGAATCCGAACATTCCCACAAAAAATCCCACCATGCCGATTGTTCTTCTTTTACCTGCTTTAAGGTTGAACAAAACCCGTCACATACAGACCAATCCGATATTTTTTTTATAAATTTACGAATATAGGGCTCCTTATCCAAAAAGCTTCCCTTCGCATATCCCAACACAAACCCTTGCAAATTTACTTCCTCAAAGCTATCATCTTTCGCGAGTTCCAAATAGCCACGCCAATCACCTGTAGCAATTGTTTTAGCTAGCTTTCTCTGTAGCGGCATTCTAACTCCAAACATATTTTTTCCGCCAGGAATCAGCGACGATGCAAACAGTCGATAGGATTCTTCTTGATTACTTTTAAGAAAGTCCAAAATCTCCTGATTGACATTCTTTTTATTCATAATAACCATCACCATGTTCCATTATATCATTATAGTGTTTCTCTGAAACGTAAATTCTGCACTCTATATTGTCCGCTTCATCGTAATCGTAGTATGTTTTTTCTTTTAAACCCTTGAGAACTGCATTCTTCATTCTCATGAATTTCTCCATATCGCTAGAACCCGACCATCTCACCTCATAAACCCATACTTTCTCCCCATAAGCCAAAAGTTCCTCATCCATATCTTCTTTTGGGAGCATACGTATTATAGGTACACAATTATTTTTTGGATATTTGACCTGAAAAACAATTTTTTCATCATTGAGATTCTTATCACATATAACCTCAACTTTGCGGTCACTCCAATTCAGAAAATGGAATTTTCCTCCTTCTCCTTTGGTTGCATCACTCCAGTTTAGCACAATTTCTTTTTCTTCCAAATCATTTGCCTGTACCTGAATCTTACCACCAAATTTAAAATTCGAAAACTCAATAAAACTAACTCCTACTCCTATTCCAAGCAACAACACACCAATACAAAAAATCAAAATACTGATGCCATTCTTACTATTCTTCCACATGATTTTCTTTTCCATATTCCATTCCTCTTTCCCTTTTACCAAAACAATATCCACCCAAAAGAACACTCAACGCTCCCAAACACATTGTTATTCCTGCACTTCCAATTGTTGCACCCGCCAAAGGATATCCTTGAATCGACAAGACCAGACAACCGCCAAATAAGAACAGACAACTTATCGCCCCAAGCCCAATAGGCACCAATATAAAAAGTACAAACACCTTACTGCAAAAACGTATTAATTTACCTGGCATACGCTTTAGATTGGTTAGTTCCTTTTTGATGTTCAAACTGCTTTTCAATTCTGTAGACACCTTCGGAATCTTCATTTGAATCTCGTTGTCCTCTTTTGATTCATTCAGATTATCTTCTCTGATTTTTTGAAGCTTACGCTCCGTTCTCAGTTCAGAATACTCATTATTCTTATCCGCATATTCTTTGATTTTATTCCTAAATCGCCCCCAACAATGCGCCACCTTCTCCTTGCGCAGAGAGAACCACTTCTTGATCTTCTCTCCCACTCGCTTATAGGTATCCGTTACATCTGGTTTATTATATTTCAAATTTACATTATAAGCGCTCAAAATCTCGGAAGCCAACTCCTTAATATCTCCAAAATCCCTCGCAGCAGCTTCCTCGCTTAATCCGTTTGCAATCTTTAAATCGATATGCTGCGCGTACTCATCTAGAATATCTTTACGTTCTGTTTCATTGAGAATATGTAGCCGAGAGTCCAAGTCCCGTAAAAAATCCTCTTTTTTCATCTATCTCCATGCTCCTTTACAAATTCGTCTATTCTTTTTGAAAAATCTTTCCATTCCTTCTCAAGACTTTCCATATAAACAATTCCCGCAACCGTTAATCTATAATATTTTCGCGGTGGTCCTTCCGTTGACTCTCTTAAATATGTTTCGAAATATCGTTCGTTTGTTAATCGTTTCAATAACGGGTAGATAGTACCCTCATTTACATCAACCACTTTAGATACTTCCGTAACAAGTTCATAGCCATACATATCCTTCTGATTAACCGATAGTAAAACAATTAACTCCAGAACACCTTTTTTAAATTGTGGATTCAATCATTCATCTCCTTTTCGTTCACCTGCTACTATAATATATTTAGTACTATACAATGTCAAGTACTAAATTAAAAAAAGTAGACTGTTCGTCTACTTTTCCATTTTTTATAAATTTTATATGAATAATTGTCGTTCCTGAATTACACAGCAATCATAAATTCCAGCTTCTTTAATTGACTCAATTAGCGCTTTTCCAATTGCGTCTGGTGTTGACGCCACCTTAACTCCAACCGCTTCCAAAGCTTCGATCTTTCCTTTTGCTGTTCCTTTTCCTCCAGAAATAATTGCGCCAGCATGTCCCATTCTCTTTCCTTTCGGCGCTGTCTGTCCAGAAATAAAAGCCGCAACCGGTTTAGTCATATGATCACGAATAAATTCTGCTGCTTCCTCTTCTCCAGTACCACCGATTTCACCAACCAAAACAACAGCATAGGTTTCAGGGTCATCTTCAAACATGCGAAGTACATCCACAAATCCTGTTCCTTTAATCGGATCTCCTCCAATACCCACTGCGCTGGATTGTCCAATATGTTCATGTGAAAGCTGATTAATCGCCTCATATGTTAGGGTTCCAGATCTGGAAACGATTCCCACATGACCTTTTTTACAAATATACCCTGGTAGGATTCCCACTTTTGCTTCGTCTGGTGTGATTAAGCCAGGACAATTGGGTCCGATCAGTCTTGTCTTCTTTCCAGCAAGATAGTTCTTCACTCTTGCCATATCTAAGACCGGTATTCCTTCTGTAATACAAACCACCAAATCTAATTCCGAATCAATTGCTTCAATGATAGAATCAGCCGCAAAAGCAGGCGGTACATAAATAATAGATGTGTTTGCCTTCGTAGTTTCTACAGCTTCCCGAACAGTGTCAAATACAGGTACACCATAAACATCCATTCCACCTTTTCCCGGTGTTACTCCACCAACAATTTTTGTGCCATAATCCTTCATTTGCTTTGTATGGAAGCGACCTTGTTCTCCTGTTATACCTTGAACAATAAGTCGTGTTTTTTTATTTATCAAAACGCTCATTCCTAATTACCCCCTTCCATCTCTCGAACCTTCGAAGCACAAATCCTTGCTGCTTCTGCCATATCAGTTGCGGAGATAATTGGTAATCCGGAATCCGCAAGAATTCGTTTCCCAAGATCAACATTGGTTCCCTCTAAACGGACAACCAGTGGGACAGTAATGTCAATTGCTTTTGCTGCTTCTACAATTCCTTCTGCAATTACATCGCATTTCATAATACCACCAAAAATATTAACCATAATCGCCTTTACATTTGAATCTGATAATAAGATTTCAAATGCACCAGCAACACGCTCTTGTGTGGCACTTCCGCCAACATCCAAAAAGTTCGCCGGGCTTCCGCCATATTTTTGAATAATATCCATAGTTGCCATCGCAAGGCCTGCACCATTTACAAGACAGCCAATACTTCCATCTAATGAAATGTAGTTCAAATCATATTCTGATGCCTTGACTTCTTTTTCATTTTCTTCATTCAAGTCTCTAAGTGCAACAATTTCAGGATGTCTTACTAATGCATTATCATCAAAAGTAATTTTTGAATCCAATGCCAAAAGTTTACCATCCATTGTTTCGATTAATGGATTAATCTCTATCAAAGAACAATCCTTTTCTATAAAGCACTGTGTCATAGAAGAAAGCATATGTATAAAACTTTTCTGCAACTCTTTCGGAATTCCTATTTTCTTGGCAACGTTACGACCATTAAATGCTCTAAATCCATTTTCCACAGAGAAGTTTTCTTTTATTATTAATTCTGGATTCTTCTCAGACATTTCTTCAATTTCTGTTCCGCCTGCTCCAGATCCAATAATCACCAGACCAGAATGATCATTATCTACAGTAATACTTAAATAATACTCTTTTTTTATATCTACAGCTTCTGCTACCAAAAGCTTCTGCACTTCTTTTCCTTCAGATCCTGTCTGCTTTGTCACCAAAGTCATTCCCAACATTTGCTCAGCAATTTCTCTTGCTTCATCAGCAGAATGAGCAAGTTTTACTCCGCCCGCTTTTCCTCTTCCACCAGAATGGATCTGCGCTTTCACAACACAGGTTCCGCCCAGGCGTTCGGCGCTACGGTATGCACTCTGACTGTCCAAAGCCAGGTATCCTTCTGGAACTGGGATACCATAGCTTTCCAGTAAATCTTTGGCCTGATATTCATGTATTTTCATATTATTCTCTCTCTACTCACATTTTTATAACACGTTACGAAAAGCTCTCAACCTCTTCGCTTCATCATCTGCTCACATTTTCACCGGCTCTCACCCCGGCTACAGATCTTTGCGACTCTCACCTCGCAAATTATTCATTCTCTAAGTACTATTTCCTTAGATTAATGCAGCACCCTCTGCAAGTGCTTTTTCATTGATTGCTTCTGTTCCCTTAGGAACATGTCTTAAGACTGCAATCTTTAATTCTTCTTCTGTAACAATATTCAACATTTTGTTAATTGCACCAACAGCAACAATGTTTGCCGTAAATGCTTTTCCAACTTTATGAATCGCTGTATCCAGAATTGGTGCTTTTTTAACTTTTTCAGCATTTAAATACTCTGGAACTTTCAAGCTGGAATCAACTAAGATTAAGCAATCACGATCCACACTCTTTGCGTATTTTTCAAGAGAATCTTGTGTTAATGCCATAAAAAATGTAGGGTTCTGTACTTTTGTATATCCTAATTCAGTATCCGAAACTAAAACTTCTGCTTTACATGATCCGCCACGTGCCTCTGGTCCATAAGACTGAGACTGTGCTGTATATTTTCCTGCTTCAAGTGCAGCTTCAGCCAAAATAATTGTTGCAAGGATTACACCCTGTCCACCACTTCCTGCAAGACGAATTTCCATTCTATTCATGATTTTCTGCCTCCCTTGCAAGTTTATCAATAATTTTTTGATACTCAGAAGTAAATTCAGGGTAATTCGTATGAGCTAATACTCCTACTACCATTTTTCCTTTCAATTCTTCTGGTGACATTGTTACGGCCTTCTCCTGCATTACAGTATTTTCTTTCTGCCATTTCATCATGTCAACTGCACTACCTTTTTTATTTTTACGTCCATAATAAGTAGGGCAAATACTAGCACAATCAATGATTGAAAATCCTTTATGCAGAATTCCTTGCTGAATGTAAGATGTTGTCTGCTGAGAATGGAACGCACTTCCTCTTGCAGCATAAGAAGCACCAGCTCCATAAGCAAGACCAGCAATGTCAAAAGCACGATCGATATTTCCGTAAGGAGCCGTTGTTCCAAGCTCTCCTCTTGGAGTTGTAGGAGAATACTGTCCTCCGGTCATTCCGTAAATATTATTATTAAACACTACTACTGTCAGTCCAATGTTACGACGAGCAGCATGAATTAAATGATTTCCACCAATTGCAGAAATGTCTCCATCTCCAGCAATTACAACTACTTCCAATTCAGGATTTGCAAGTTTAATTCCAGTTGCAAACGCAATTGCTCTTCCGTGTGTTGTATGAATGGTATTAAAATCCAAATATCCTGCCGCACGGGAAGAACATCCAATTCCAGATACAATTACAACTTTATTATGATCTAAGCCCAAATTGTCAATCGCCTGAGCAACATCACGCATTAAAATACCGTGACCGCATCCTGGACACCAGATATGTGGCAAATGTTCAGGGCGCATATATTGATTAATTAATTCGCTAGCCATTTTTTATTCCTCCTCTAATTTGGAAAGAATTTCATTTGGCGTCATTACAGTTCCGTTAATTCTTCCAATGAAATCTACTTTGCAGTTGTCCTTTACAATTCGCTGTACTTCTAAAAGAATCTGTCCATCGTTATGTTCTGCAACAACGATGCGTTTTACTTTTTTCGAAAGTTCTGCTAATTGCTTTTCTGGGAAAGGCCAAATAGTAATCGGTCTAAACATTCCGACTTTCTTGCCCTTTTCTCTTGCCATTTCGCAGGCGGAAATAACACTTCTGGCTGTTCCACCATAACAAACTACAACTGTATCTGCATCTTCCACATCTTTTTGTTCACACTGAACAATATCGTCCAGATTGTTTGTGATTTTATCTAAAAGTCTGCGCATTAATTTCTCTGTTTCCGCATTTGAATTTGTTGGGAAACCTGATTCATTATGTGACAAACCTGTAATGTGATATCTCTGTCCCTGTCCAAATGGAGCCATCTGTGGTACCATTTCACCTTCAGCAACATGATATGGTCTACCATTCTGCTTTGGAAATTTCTGTACAGGACGATTAATAATTTCTATTTCACTTCGATCTGGAATCTCAATTCCTTCTCTTAAGTGTCCAACGATTTCATCCATTAAGAAAATAACAGGTGTTCTATATTTTTCAGAAAGATTGAAACAACGGATAATTAAATCATAAGTTTCACGAACGCTAGATGGTGAAATTGCAATAATTGGATGATCTCCATGAGTTCCCCAGCGAGCTTGCATCACATCCCCTTGTGATGGGCTAGTTGGCAAACCTGTTGAAGGTCCACTTCTTTGTACATCTACAATTACACATGGAATTTCCGTAATACATGCATAACCGATGTTCTCTTGTTTCAAAGAGATTCCAGGTCCACTTGACGCTGTCATTGCTTTAACCCCTGCAACTGATGCACCAATTGTTGCTGCCATTCCAGATATTTCATCTTCCATCTGAATAAATTTTCCACCTACCATTGGTAATCTTGCTGCAGATTTCTCTGCGATTTCCGTAGAAGGAGTGATTGGATATCCTGCATAAAAACGCATGCCCGCTGCAATTGCACCTTCAACACACGCTTCATTTCCCTGCATTAATACTGTTTTACCCATTGTTGTGCTTCTCCTTCCTGTTGTTCAATATAAATTGCATAATCCGGACATCTCTGCTCACACTGACCACAATAAATACATGCATCACCGTCTTTAATAACAGCTTTCTCATCTTCAATTGCAAGCACGTTCTTAGGACAGAACGCTGCACAGATTCCGCAGCCCTTGCACCAAGCGGTATTCAGGACTAATTTCTTTGTTCCCATACAATTACCTTCCTTTGTTTTTTGGAGATTTCTCCCCGTTTTTCCTCTACATCCAATGAATATACTATCACTATTATACTAGTTTTCAAAACATTTTTTTGGTGGTATTCACCACAACTTATTGGTTGTTATATATTGACGAATGCGAGCTCTTCCACTACACTATTCTTAGAAGATAGAACTATTAATTATGAAAGAAGGTTTCTCTCATGAACTTTTCTAATATCAAGTATTTTCTTGTAGCTGCTGAAGAAATGAACATTACAAAAGCAGCAGAACGACTGCACGTATCCCAACAGGCATTAAGCAATCATATCACCAAAATCGAAAAGGAATTAGGAACGCGTTTATTTGAAAGAACACCTAATCTCGTTTTAACTTACGCCGGGAAATGCCTCGTTCAATCCGGTTCACAAATATTGGACTCACACAATCAATTTCTTGCTGAGATTGATGATATCAACGGAAACTGCAAAGGCGAATTAACCATTGGCGTTACGCATACTCGTGGCCAGGCTCTTTTGCCATTAATTCTGCCAAGTTACATGAAATCTCATCCCCTCATTCAGATTAAAATTGAAGAAGGCAACGCCGCCGACTTAGAATCCAGCCTACAGCATGGCTTCATTGATCTTGTTCTTGGCTTTCTTCCATTCCGTTCCGAAAGTGCGGTTGTAACAGAATTGTCAAAAGAACACATGTTTTTAGTAGTTCCAAGAAATATCATGGATCATCTCTTTGGTGAACACGCAACTGAGATGAGGAATATTTTTTCACAAGGAACCGATATTACCCCTTTTCAGGATCAGCCTTTCATTCTTCTTAAGAAGGGGGATCGTATTCGAACTATATTGGATAATTATTTTAGAAAGCAAAAAATGTCCCCACACATTCTTCTCGAAACGCAAAATATCCAGACTGCTTTCGCATTATGTCTGGAAGGACTTGGAATTTGCGTTTATCCCGAAATGTATTTAAGAGGCATTCATACACTTTCCAGTTCTTTCCCCATGTCTGGATCGCAAAAAGCTGATTATTTTCCTCTTTCTGGCACTTCAACAATCGAAACTCTTGCCATTGGTTATAATAAGGAACGATATTTGACCAAAGCTGCAACCGAATTTATTGCAATGGCAAAGGAGCTTTTAGGCTAATAACCTAAAAGCTCCTTATTTATTCTTCTTGATTTTCTTCTTCTGGTACTTCTTCGCCTGCAATGCGAAGCAGTTCTCCCAATTCAGCCAGATCCATTTCCATCCCATCCGCAATATCTTCAATTGTATAATCAATACCATCTTTATTTAGAACTTCCATCAAGTCCAGCAACTGATTCAGCTTCATTGCAACTTTCTTGGCTTCAAGATTTAGATCCTTTTCTCCTTCGGCAATACTATCCAAGGTAAATCGCACTTTCTCCATGATAAATTCCCAAAGATTGCTCTTTGCACACGACAATTCTCCAATCGCAAGAATCATGGCAAGATTCGCTTCCTGAACTAAATCTCCCAGCAAAACAGTTCCACCCTGATAACGAAGTGCTTCCTTGTACACCAGTGGCAAAAAAGCTTCCGATAATACACTTGTCACTTCTTCCCCCATTTTAGCTCTTTCACATAACTTTTCTAGTTCATCGGCGTTACATGTTTTGACTGCTTTCAATTCTTCTTCATACATCTGCTGAAAGGATACTTCCTCAGGTTCAAGTGGCCTAAGAGGTGTTACATTCTCCTCAACCGAAGCATAACCTTCTAAGCGAATTTTTTTTACTTTCAAGTACTCTCCTAGCAGAACCATTTGCTCTTCATTCAGGAAATCTGGCTTAAAGAAATCATCCACCTGCTTTTTGGTTAGTTGAAATCCACTTTTAATTCCTAAATCTTTCAGTTCATCCATCTTTTGTAAAAATTTTAATTTATTTGTCATTATATTCCTCCATTAAAAAACGAAATGCCATTCTTAGGCCTGGTTCAAGAGATTTCTTCCGTATAAACTCTTCTCTCGTATGTTCACCTTCACCCTCATATACGCCAAAACAGATCGACGGAATTCGGTTTGCCAAAAAAACATTACAATCCGTGGATCCACTTTCTTCTTGTGGTAACACACCTGTTTCGTCAAAAATAATCTGTCTGGCTTTATCTGTTAGTTGCATGAGCTTTTCTTTCGATACTTCTCCCATTCCTGGCCTTTGCCCCAACAATTTTATCCGAACATGAGCGTTTGAAGACTCAATTACTGCGTCGTTTACCAACACCACTTTTTGCCGCTCTACCTGAAGCACCTCAGAGATTTTAGTTTCTGCCCGCTTCTTCATTTCATACAAAGATACTTCCTGGTCGGATCTAAACTCATATAGAAAGGAAGCTTCCTGTGCAATCGTATTGACGCTGGTCCCTCCTTGAATCATTCCTACATTATAGGTTGTTTTTCCTGGCAAATCTCTTGTACTTAATTCATATAGTCCTTTAATCATTTCACTTGCGTACACAATTGCATTTGCATTTCCAAAATCTCCATAAGAATGTCCACCCTTCGTCTGAAAGGTTATTTCATAGCGGTAAGACCCAACTGCTCGATTAACCAGCCAATGATATCCACCATCAAACGAGATATGCTGCGTAATTCGATTGCCATAGCGTTTCCATAATGCCTTGGCTCCATCCAGATTACCAAGCCCCTCCTCACACGAATTCAATGCAATGACCAGATTCTGACTTGTTGTAATACCTGTTTGTTTTAAATAAGTCAAAAACATGAGCAAAGCAGCTACGTTTGCTGTGTCATCTCCTATTCCAGGACCACACAATTTATCTTCGGTTTCCGATACCGCAATCTCTTCTTCATCCGGGAAAACAGTATCGATGTGCGCTGTATAAAGGTGAATATTCTCTGCCTCGCTCTCGCATAATTCTATAATTACATTCTTTTCTTCATCTGCAAAAGTATTCACATATCCGAGTTGATGTAGGTAATCCAGCAAAAA
>JAGOGN010000029.1 GCA_017996675.1 Lachnospiraceae bacterium
ACATCCGTATCGACCAATTCACGGGCTTCTTCAAAGCTATCTTGCCATAACTGCGGATCAATTAGATTATCCCATTCCATTGCGGCAAATTTACGATTCAATCCAGGCGCAATATTTGCAGCCATCAACGCAGCCTCAATCAGGAATGTTCCACTACCACAAAATGGATCTACCAAAATTCGGTCAGATCTCCATGGTGTCAACTTGATTAATGCAGCAGCCAGTGTCTCTGTAATAGGCGCCCTACTTGTCAACAAACGATATCCTCTTTTATGTAGCGAATCTCCTGATGTATCCAACCCAATCGACACTTCGTCTTTCATAATCGAAATACGAAGCGGATAGCTAGATCCAGTTTCAGGAAACCATTCCACCTGATAAACCGTTTTCATACGTTCTACCATTGCTTTTTTAACAATTGACTGTATATCAGAAGGGCTAAATAACTGACTTTTAATCGAAGATGCTTTTGCAACCCAGAATTTTCCATCTTCAGGAATATAATTTTCCCATGGAATTTTTTTGACACCCTCAAACAATTCTTCAAATGAGGTTGCTCTGAATTTAGCAACCTGAAGCAATACTCTTTCTGTGGTACGAAGAAAAATATTACTTCTGCAAATTGCTTCCTCGTCGCCAATAAAAGTAACTCTTCCATCCTCAACTGTAGAAATTTCGTAACCAAGATCATAAATTTCCTTTTTTAAAACAGCTTCCAGACCAAAATGGCATGGTGCTACTAATTCATATGTTTTCATCTATTTTTTCCTTTTCTTTTACATGTGCAAAAATTCTATGTTCTTCTCCAACTCATCCGTCAACTTTCTACCTGTTTTCTGGAATTTATCATAGACCAGTTCTGCTTTTCTGATTTTTTTCTCTTTTTGAATCTCATACTTTTCAAAAATATCTCGATACATCGGATTCTCATGAAAGGAGTTTCTGATATCCTTTGAGAATGGACAATAACGAAAGATAATTTGTCTCACATAACGATTCAATCTAAAACTTCCTTTTGATTCAAATTTAATCCAAATCATATAATCACTTACAAAAACTTCTTTGTAATTATTCTTCCCTTTAACAAGCTGCGTATGAATACGATCCTTTGCCTCTTGTGATAGGTCATAATTTTTTCTGTAATATTGGAGATAATCACTATATTCTGAGGTCAACGATGGTTCTGTAATGTCATTCCATCTGCTGCCCTGAAATTTCTTACATAACTCCCATCTAAATCTCGCGCATACGCCTGTCAACAAGTCATCAATGTCTTCAATGGTGAGTATTGGAAACATAAAACGAGCTGGTGAGCGGTCACGCGCATCTCCAGTTGGTTGCCACATAACACCTCGTGATCCCGCATTTGGAAGTAAAATGATATCTGGGAAGACCTCGACATGAATCAGTTCTTTGATTTGTTCACGTAGATCTTCTTCTACTAACACATCCCGGTAAAAAAGACTATAATCCACTCTTTTCAAGTTATCCATTGCACTTTTAATTTTTTGCGTTGTAACAAGCATTTTATCAATTGACCACATCAAATCCTGCTCGCATAAAATCGGCAAGAACGTCATAATACGTCCATTCGTAATTTTATTGGTATTTTGGAACATATGATCGAGTTCAAATTCTACTCTTCCCCACTTATCCTGACGCTTTGCCAAAAGTTCCTTATCTGACAGTTCACCTTGGCGAAAAGCTTCTCTTAATGATTTATCATACGTTTCATCCAGCTCCGAAATAGACGGTTCCTTCTCTCCTTTATAAATAGCCTGTAGCCATTGAAAAAGTGTATAGACATTCGACTTCGCCTGCTCCTCAACGTGATCAATCATTTCCAGCAACATGGATGTTGCTTCCCCTCCTGCAAGAGCTTCATCAATAAATCCAAACGAAAGAAACATTTTAATTTGTGAGGATAAATCCTTGTCTTCTAGTGCCCGCTTGGCAACTGCTTTATAAATCGTATAATAATCATTTGCCACCGATTTTCTGAGTGCTCTTACATCATCTTCTGTTGATGTCCAATCACTCAAATTCTTTATTTTTTCCAGTTTCAAAGAAAATGATTCCATCATATCCTGTTTCAGTCCTGCATAGGTGAGTATACAGTCTAATGCGGTCTTGGAATGTTCTAGCGCACACTCATTTCCATCACTTTCTAACTCAACAGGAATCAATTGCTGATAACGTTCTTGTTCCTGCTTCAATCGATGTTCCAGCTCTTCTTCTGTATATATTTGATATCGCAAAAACACTTCTTTCATCTGACTAATAACATCGTATATTTCCGCGCTATCATCTTCGCTCACTAAAGAGCGGAAAATCAATTCACAGCAACGATATAGCAAATCATTTGATTTGCTGTTAAATAAGTATTGCGTCATTGTTTTACAATAGCTTTCCATCTGATCAATTTCTTGGAACATCTGTGTTAAATCTTTGCTGGCTTGAAAAATGACACCTATATTAAGTGCATCATCCTGAAAAATGTTTTTAATTTCTTCTAAAGAGAATCTAGCCATTGCGCCATAATAATCAAGCTGCCATGGACAGGTCATCTTACTATAATCTAGTTGTTGAACACGATCCATCTTTCCAAATGGAATAGCTGGATGTTGATATTTCTCACAGTACCGCAAATATTCCTCATACATTTTGACCACAATCATATATAATTTCTTGGATTTCTCAACACTTTCCTGAAAAAATAAGGAAAGAACCTTTGCCTGCTTGATGGTCGCTAAAAGAAAAACACTTGCATAATCAGGAGCAGTTCCAAAAATCTGATTCATATCTTTTGGTTCTCGATAGTCAAATTCGTACACGACGGTGTCTATTTTAGCAAAATAGTCAAACTGATATTCTCCGAATGCCACATCCGTAATTCCTACTAAGTGTCCCGGCTCTAAAGAAATAATAGCATCTTTCTTTTTTTGACAGACTCCTCCCCTTACAATCAAAGAAATCGTTTTCGTTTTATCGCCAGCCTGATAGATTGCCTGATCTTTCTGATACGATACAGTTGCCATATTTCCCTCCTACTAAATTTAATACAAATACTTTACTGTTTCCTGGTAATCAGGCGTATCGCTAATGCGATTAACAGTAACGGCACAAGGACTGGTGCCAAAAAACCAATTACATTTGCAACAATTGCCACCACTCCAATAATAATCAGTAACGCAATAATGATGATCATCCAGATTGCAACTTTTGCATTGCGGATGGAGTTATGATACTCCTTTCCATTTACATGAAAGCGAATACGATCTTCTTCCTCTTCATGCTCAGGATCAAAGCCCTGCTCAAAACTATCGCCCTGTGCAGATTTCGTATTTGTATCAATAATCGTTCGTGCTATTAATCTTGGATTTCCTAGTTCCTCTAAAATATCTTCGACTGTTCTTCCATTTCTTTCCTGTTCATTAAAATAATGCTCATAATAATTTATATTTTCATTTAAATCCAATTGTGATACTTCTCCTGAAAGAGCAGAACGTAATTCGCTTATAAAATCTTCTCTTGTCATGCTTTCCTCCTAACGCTCATTTCATACAATAATTAGAATTATTATACCACATTTTATTCCTTCGTACATCCAATAAAAAAAGAAAGCATTTCGCTTTCTTATTCTATGACTCTTTATCCCATTCTTCCCATTATATAATCCGCAGTTCTTGCATCTTTTGGCATATGAAATATTTTTTCCGTAGAATTAAATTCAATCATATCTCCCATCAAGAAAAATGCGGTATCCTCTGAAATTCTTGCTGCCTGCTGCATATTATGGGTAACCACAACTACCGTATACTTCTTTTTTAGTTCTTCCATTAAATCTTCAATTTTAGCGGTTGAAATCGGGTCCAGCGCAGACGTTGGTTCATCCATTAAAATCACTTCCGGTTCCACTGCCAGAGCTCTTGCAATGCATAATCTCTGTTGCTGTCCTCCTGAAAGACTAAGTGCTGATTTTCTCAAACGATCTTTCACTTCATCAAATATGGCTGCTCCTCTTAAGGAACGCTCTACAATTGCATCTAACTCACTTTTATTCTTGATCCCATGCACTCTTGGTCCATAAGCTACATTATCATAAATACTCATTGGAAATGGGTTTGGCTGTTGAAATACCATACCGACCTTTTTCCGAAGTAATGTTTTATCGATATCCGCATCATAAATATTGTCTCCATCAAGTGTCACAATTCCTTCAATTCGAACGCCATCAACCAAATCATTCATTCGATTGATACTTTTTAGAAAAGTTGACTTTCCGCATCCAGATGGTCCGATCAATGCGGTCACAGCCTTTTCTCTGATGTCCATATTAATATTTTTCAGCGCATGATTATCACCATAAAATAAATTCAAATTTTTCGTTGTTATTTTAATTTTATCCATTCTACATCCCTTTCCTAGATACATCCAGACTTTTTGCAATCTTTTTTGTACCGATATTTATAAATAGAACAATTAACAATAGTACCAATGCAATACCAAATGCGATATCATATTTTCCTTTTTGCATACTCAGATACATTTGAATTGTTAACGTTCCCCCTGATTCCATAATTTTACTTCCTAACTGTCCAACCGTTTGCGGAAGATAATATCCGCTTCCTGCTGTAAATAGCAGTGCTGCCGATTCTCCTACAATTCGTCCAACCGAAAGAATAATTCCCGTTACAATACCGGGCATTGCACTTGGAAGAAGTATGGTTCGAATCATGTACCATTTCTGTGCACCCATTCCAATTGCTCCAAGACGATATCCCATCGGCACTGTTTTTAATGCTTCCTGTGTATTTCTCGTAATCAGTGGAAGCACCATCAACATCAGGGTCAATGAACCTGTTAGAATGGAATATCCAAATTTCATTGTCGCTCCAAAAAACATCGCTCCAAACATACCATAAATAATGGATGGTATTCCTGCTAGTGTCTCTGTTGCGAATTCAATTCCTCTCACTAATTTACCTGGTTTTGCATACTCATTTAAGTAAATTGCACTTCCAATTCCAATCGGTGTCGCAATCAATAACGTCAACAGGACAATATAAACCGTATTTAGAATATTACCTGCAACACCTGTTGTTCCTCTTAAAACGCTTGTTACATCCGACACAAATTCCCAGTCCAATACACGATACCCTCGAACTGCAACATATCCAATGATTCCCATCAAAAGAAGTACTGTAAATCCAGCAGATAAGTAAATCAGAAAATAGGCAATTTTATCTGCTCTTCTAGATTTCGTTTTCTTTAATGTATTTACTTTATTTACCGGCATCGTATGCACCTCCTTTTTTCCTTGCAACCATCAAAAGATAATTAAGTCCCATGATCATCGCAAATAACACTAGTCCTATGGAAAAAAGAACTTGTCTATGTGTTCCTTCAGAATATCCCATTTCCGAGACAATCGCTGATGTTAAAAAACGCACCGAATTGAACGGTAATGGAACATTAACCGAACTACCTGCAACCAAAGTAATTGCCATCGCTTCACCAACTGCTCGCCCTGTTCCCAGTACGATTGCAGTAGCGATTCCACTTTTTGCAGCTGGAATCAACACACGAAATACGGTCTGTATTTTAGTTGCACCTAATGCCAGTGAAGCTGCTTTCATGGAAGCAGGCACAGCCCGAAGTGCGGATTCTGTCATGGTAACTACAGTTGGAAGAATCATAATTGTCAATACAATAACTGCAGATAATAAATTCGAGCCCCCAGTAAACTGGTGCGTTGTTGAGTCTTTAAAAATTGCAAGTTCAAATTGATACATGATTGGATTCAAAATCATGATTCCTAATAAACCGTATATTACAGATGGAATTCCAGCCAGTAATTTAACAGCAGGTTTCACCACCGCTGCAAGTTTTTTTGGTGCAACTTCCACGAGAAAAACCGCGGTGAGTAACGCAATTGGCACTCCGAAAAGAATTGCCGCAATAGTTCCGACAAAAGATGTTAATATTACAAACGCGATTCCATAAAGCGGCTCTTTTGCTGTTGGCATCCATTGTGTTTCAAACAAAATTTCTTTTATTCCAACCTTTTGAAATGCTGGCAAACCATTTTTTATCATATAAAATGTGATGGATACTACTGCAAGGATGGAAACAACAGCACAGATCAGGAATATGATCCGTGCTACTGTTTCGGCAAAGGTTTTTTTTCTATCTTTTCTCTTCATCTTTTTCCAATCTGGTTTATTTCTGATTTACAATCAGCCCTACTGCTTTAATTACTTCCTGACCTTCTTCACTATCGATAAAAGAAAACCATGCTTTAATTAAATCGCTTTGTTTCTCAAGTTCACCCATTGTAGCCATAACGAATGGTCTGTTTAAAATATATTTTCCATCCAGAATATTCTCTTCAGTAGCTTCTACACCATTAACCTTTACGCTTTGTACTGTTTGATCCACAACATCCAAGGATACATAACCAATTGCTCCTTTTGTTGCAGCAACCTTAGCAAGCACTGCTCCAGTTGATTCTAGTTCATTTGAATAAGCACACAGATCTTCTACCTCTAAAAGTTCTTCAAAAGCTCCTCTTGTTCCAGATCCTGCTTCTCTTCCAACTACTACAATTGCCTGATCAGATCCTCCTACTTCCTTCCAGTTTTTAACTTCGCCTTTATAGATAGAAACCAACTGATCCTTAGTTAAATCCTTTACTTTATTATCCTTATCTAGAATAACTGCAATTCCATCAATTGCTACTACGTTTTCAACTGCACCCTTTTGCTGTTCTTCATCCGATAATGATCTTGATGCATTTCCAATGTTTGTTCTTCCAGCTATCAAAGACTCAATTCCTGCTGAGGAACCTGTGAATTCTGCATTCACTCTTACATCCTGATTCTTTTCCATAAATGCTTCAGCAAGAGCATTTGCTAATTTTTCCATTGAAGTGCTTCCAGCAAGGGATAAGTTCCCACTTAATTGTTCACTCTGATTTTCATTTGCATTTTCATTATTACTTTTTTCACCACAACCTGCTAGTCCCACTGTCATCATTGCCATTGCAGCTACCACTGCTATTGTTTTTACTAAAAAATTCTTTTTCATCTTATTCTCCTCTATCTCTTTTTTATTTTCTCTTAAGTACATTTTCATTCTACGCTTTGAATGTAAAGTTCATAATCAGCGGCACGTAAATGTTATGTAAAAACTAGATAAAGATTATTTTGAAAAAAAAGATAAAAAAAAGAGTCTAGGTAAACCTAGACTCTAAACGTGCGTGAGAAGATTCGAACTCCCGACACCTTGGTCCGTAGCCAAGTGCTCTATCCAGCTGAGCTACACACACGTATGCGATTTCTCGCGACTTATGTATATTACTATACATCGAGCGATTTGTCAATACTATTTCTATATGTTTAATAATTCGTGTTTTGATGAAAATTACCATCTATGTACTCGGTCTTTACCACATTAACAAAAGCGCTCTCATCGATTTCTTTAATCATTCGAACCATGTCTTTTACTTCCGAGCTAGAAACAACAGAATAAACCATGAAATTAGGTTCATTTTCATAGCATCCTACCCCTGAAAATCTAGTCGCACTATGATGTGTTAACTGATTAATTGATTTATATACTTCATCTGGCTTGTTTGTAATAATAAATAAGGTCACCTTTTTATAGGATCGATGTAACAAATTAACGACCTGTGTAGACGTAAATTGAAAGATGATGGAATATAATGCTACGGTCCATCCAAACAAAGCACCTGCTATCAATAAAATGATTGCATTAAACCCTAAAATATAGTTCCATGTATCGATTCCAAACCGATTCGCAAAATAGATTGCAATAAAATCTGTTCCCCCACTACTTGCGCCACCCATAAGGCAGAGGGAGATTGCAAAACCATTGATTAACCCTCCGAAAATACTAATCAACAAGATATCATACGTAATCGGATATGCTGGAATTAAATCCGCTAATAAACCAGTTAAAATGATAACAATACAAGAGGATAGCGTAAACCGCACTCCTATTTTTTTAAATCCAATAACAATAGGAATTAAGTTAATGGAATAGTTGATAATCGAATAAGGAAGACTAATACTAGCAAACTCCAATAAACTCTTTTGGATCAATAACGTAATTCCCGTAAATCCCCCTGGAAATAATCCTGCTGCATTTACAAAAGTCTTAATATTTATCGCAAAAATAAATGCAGCCAAAATTGCATAAACATACCGACGTATTTCTTTCGTTAATTTATCGCTTTTAAATATTCTTTCATGCATAATTAGCTCTCCTAACTTCGTACCAACGTAATTACAGGACGTAAATCCTCCATAATCATCTTACAATCAAAATCATTAAAAACATCAAAGCCAGTCGTTCCTGTTGTCACAGCAGCAAAATCTACGCCAGCATGCTGGGCAGTCTTTGCGTCTACAACGCTATCTCCCACATATAGGACCTGACTTTTTTCAAGATTCCACTCTTCTATCATTCGATTTAAACCTTCTGGATCTGGCTTCTCCTTTACTACATTATCGCCTCCAATGATGTCAACGATAAAATCTGGAACACCCATTAATTGAAAAATTGAAACTACTCTATGTCTGTGTTTTGTTGTTACAATACCTACTCGGATCTGGTCGTTCTTTAACTGTTCAACCACTTCCTTTGCATATGGTAGAAATACTGCACATTGTGCCATTACGTCATCAGCACGTAACATAAATAACCTTTTAAATTCTTCAGCCTCTTCCTGATCCATGTTTCCTGTAATAAAATGAAACGTATGAATCAAGGTCATGCCCACTGATTGTCGAATGATATCTTCAGAAGCTTTAGCGAATCCCATCTTTGTCAATGCGTTATTCACACATTCTACAATTCCACTTGTGCAGTCTCCTAATGTATAGTCAAAATCAAATATCACAGCCTTATAACCCATTTTCTTATACCTCATTCTCTATTTATTTTATTCTATCTATTCTAATTCTGATTGTCAACCAGTTCAATTGTCAAAAAAATATGCCGCATGATTATGCGACATATTTACTCTTGAATTTATTTAATAATTCCAATCACATCTCCGCTAACTAAAGCAGCATTAGCTTCGTCGGTATCAATATGCATTGCTAACGCATATGTTTCATGTACACGAACAACTACGTCTCCATAGATTGTTGCGCGACCATTCTGATTGATTTCAACCTGAACGACCTGTTTATCAGATACGCCAAATTCTTTAGCTTCATCAGGTGTCATATGGATATGTCTCTTTGCAACGATAACGCCTTCTTCTAATGTAACACTTGCAGTCTCAGATTCTAAAACTACTCCTGGTGTTCCACTAATATCGCCAGATTCTCTAACAACAGCAGTTTTAATTCCAATTGCAAAACAGTCAGTTAAAGATAATTCAACTTGACCATGTTTTCTTGCTGGTCCTAAAACTCCTACACGTTCCATTTTCTTCTTAGGTCCAACAATGGTAACACGTTCTTTACTCAGATACTGTCCTGGCTGAGATAACATTTTATCAGGTGTTAACTGATGTCCTTCACCAAATAAAATTTCCACTTGTTCTTGTGACAAATGTACATGTCTTGCTGATACTTCTACTGGTATTTCATTTCTCATTTCATTCACCTATTCCTTTTTTTCTACGTTTTTCCTAAAAAAATCCATCCGTATTATATTACTCCCCTGTATGTAAAAAAGTCAAGTATTCCTGCATAATAAACTAAATTGCTTCTTTGTTTTTGATTGCATGATTCATAAGTCGCACTTGTTGAACCAAGAAAACCACTGTCAGCACAAATGCTACAAAATCCGCAATAGGACCTGCATATAATACCCCATCAATTCCAAAAAATATTGGAAGGATAAGAATCAGCGGCAATAAAAAAACCAGTTGTCTCGTAACTGAAACCGTCAAACCTTTAGTCGCTTTTCCGATTGATGTAAAGAAATTCGCAGCAATTGGCTGCAAACCATTAATAAAAGTAAAAAATAGGAAAACGCGAAAATATTGGCTTGCGAAATCATAATATTCTTTGCTGCCGTTTCCAAAGATGCTTGTGATCTGTCTCGGTAATAATTGGAATGACAAAAATGCAAAAAAGGAAATCAATACTACTGCTGTAATATTCTTTTTTAACGTTTCTTTCACGCGGGTATAGTTCTTCGCTCCGTAATTAAATCCAACGATTGGCTGTGCACCCTGTGCCAAACCTACCATAATCATTATTAAAATACTGTTAACTTTCGTAATAACGCCAACACAAGCTAATGGTATATCTGGACCATAAAGTGACTGCTTTCCATAATGTGTCAAAACATTATTAAGGGCAATTTGTACCACCATCATAGAAAGCTGGTTCACACAAGGTGCAATTCCAAGTGCGCTAATTCTTGCCAGCAAATCCAGACGTGGACGTAATAATTTTCTTGTAATTTTTACTGTTTTGAATCTTTTAAAGTATAATAGAGTCATAATTCCGGAAACAACCTGACCAATAACCGTTGCATAAGCAGCGCCCGCAATCCCCATATCAAATCCAAAAATAAATAATGGGTCCAATATTAAGTTTAACAATGCACCTGACATCACACAAACCATCGCATATCTAGGGCTTTGATCAGCGCGTATTAAATGCGTTCCACCACAGGAAATGACGTAAAACGGTAAGCCAAACATGGTAATTGCTACATATTCCAATGCATAATCATATGCATCTGCTGTTGCGCCAAACAGTTGAATTAAGGGATCCATAAATAGAAATCCAATAATCATAATTAAAAACCCTGCAATAATGAGGGACGTAATCCCTGTTCCTGCAAAGTTTCCTGCCCGCTCTTTCTTTCCTTCGCCAAGAGCTAAACTAAAGTTAGCTGCTGTACCGATTCCTAATAATAGGGATATTCCTGTACAAAAAATAATGATTGGAAATGCTACATTTGTTGCGGCGTTTCCTAACATTCCGACACTTTGTCCGATAAAAATCTGATCTACTATATTATATAATGAACTGATTACTCCACTTAAAATTGCTGGAATTGCAAATTTCATCATCAATTTTCCCACTGGTTGTATCGCCAGAGGATTTATTTTTTTTGTGTTTTCCATTTTTCCCTCATTTACGTTCCTATTTTAGCATTCAAATGTTAAAATAACGTGTTTATCCTTGTAAACCTTTTGCTTGTCGATCCATATCCTCAATTACAATATCATAAATTTCTCCTAAAGATGCACAATATTCTAATACATCCCATGGTTCATTCGTATGAAAATGTATTTTTATCAGATCCTCATCTCCAACTGCCAATAAACAGTCACCTTTGAAATTCTCCATAAAATACTGAGATAAAACATCCTCATTCAGGTTTTGACCTTCCAATAATAGCTGAGTGTCATATTTAAATTCTAACATTCTAATCCTCCTTTATCATTCATGTTTTTTTCAATAAAAAAGCTGAAATCCTAAGGGATTTCAGCTTTCAGGAACTGCCGGCGACCGGAATCGAACCGGTACGATGTTGCCACCACAGGATTTTAAGTCCTGCGCGTCTGCCAGTTCCGCCACGCCGGCAAAACTTTAAATTATGGAACTATGGGACCTACAGGGCTCGAACCTGTGACCCTCTGCTTGTAAGGCAGATGCTCTCCCAGCTGAGCTAAGATCCCTGAGAGCGACCCAAATCGGACTCGAACCGACGACCTCCGCCGTGACAGGGCGGCGCTCTAACCAACTGAGCCATTGGGCCAAAAAGTTTAAAACAAGTGGACCTTCGGGGACTCGAACCCAGGACCGACCGGTTATGAGCCGGTTGCTCTAACCAACTGAGCTAAAGGTCCATATCAAGCCGATGATCGGACTCGAACCGATAACCTGCTGATTACAAATCAGCTGCTCTGCCAATTGAGCCACATCGGCATGAAATGTATTTTTGCAGCTGATTTGTAATCAACTGCTCTGCCTACAATCAACTCGTTTCACGACTTGTTTGTCATGAATTGAGCCACATCGGCATGAAATGTATTTTTTGTAGTCATATTATAATCAACTACGATTTTACCATAAGGCAAATGACTCCTACGGGAATCGAACCCGTGTTACCGCCGTGAAAGGGCGATGTCTTGACCGCTTGACCAAGGAGCCTTATTAAATTGGTGACCTCCCCCTGTTGGATTCGAACCAACGACACTGCGGTTAACAGCCGCATGCTCTACCGACTGAGCTAAGGAGGAATAGAAAGTAATATACCTTCAAAATCACATACAGAAAATCCAAACAAACCGGACATTGACTTCGTTCTTTCGAACTTTTGGTCAAGCCCTCGACCGATTAGTAACAGTCAGCTACATGTGTTGCCACACTTCCACCT
>JAGOGN010000030.1 GCA_017996675.1 Lachnospiraceae bacterium
TGATATAGCAGTTCGTAGTGGAATGAGGAACCGGAAGAAAACCGTGCCGTTCAAAGAGTCCCTGTATGGAGCGTATCTGATCCGATGGGGTGTTTTTAAAATGGCATAAAACACAGCTGAATTCTTCTGTTAAAAATTGAGAGAGTGCTTCGGTAAGAAGCGCCTGTTCTAAATTTAAAAATGGCGCATTTTCGTTTGTTGTGAACTGATCCATCACAATCATTGACCCACTAGAGTGGGAACGAATGTAAGAGACAATTTCCAAATCCTGAAATTCTTCTAAAAGTTGCGCGTTGTAAACGCGGTGATAAATCAAGGTACCATATTCTAATGCTGGATCCATTTTGGAAGAAGCAACTACAGCAGAATGGGTTTCCGATATTTTTTTGAAATGGAAGCATAAACTATCCTGATCCAGGAAGCGCTTATATTGTGGCTCGCGCATATAAAGACCATTTTCATAAATAAAATTTTGCGCCATTGGATCAATGAGGTTTGTGATATCACGATTTAAATCAATATTATTACGAATACGCGTGGAACTGACATCTTCTAACTCAGTGTCTAATTCAAAGATTTCAATCTTTCCATGAACAACCGCCTCGATAGCGCTTTTTGAAGTAGGGCTGGATGGTCGACTAAAAATCAAGTGATTCATCTGATGGATGGAAAACGCTTCTGGTGTTGCTTTATAAGCAGATGCATTGGCAATGACATCGGAACCTGTAACAATATAAAGTTCTTTATCTGGAAACATTTCTATAAGCATCTGTAAATCCTTCGGATTGGAAAGATTTACTGGAATCTGATCAGGGAATAAATATACATCCTTTTCGTCTGCAATGGACATCGTGATGATTTTTCTACGTAACAGGCGTGGCTGTGTCTTCTTTGACCAGGAAAATTCATCCAAAGCCAGATAAACTTCAAAACCGCAATTACGAATTTGCTGAACCATTCCTTTGTGGCCCAAAGAGAATGGGTCAAATGTTCCAGGGAAAAATGCAATTTTAGAAGCGGAAGCAGGATAAAAGGGTTCTTTATTTAGTTGCGACAAAGAAATATAGCGGTAAATGTGATTGAGAGCAGCCGCACGAATATAAAGCGCTAATTCTTTATCCGATTGGTCTAATAATAGTGTGATCATTTTCTTATGTAGAATTTGAAAACTCTTATGTTTCTCCCACATGGTAACAAGTGTAGAGCCAAATAGTTCATGTCCGATCACATAAAAAGCTTCCAGACTGATTTCTTCTTTGTAGTTGGCAAGGCCGATGGTCAGTAAACCAAATAGGTGTTGAAAACGTTGCTCATTGAGCTCACTGCTTTCTTCAAAACGATTTTGATAGGCGGGATAATTTCTGAGCATGACTGCGATTGTTTTTAAAGCAACATTTACAATTCGTGTATTGGTACTGTGCACATAAATTTCCAACTCCATAATGACTTCATCTAATTCATCTGGATGAAGGTAGAGCAGAATCTCACCCAAATAGTCAGGAATATATTTGGAAAATTGATATTCGCCGATTTCTAAACCTCTGAGTAATTCGACGGATATTTCGTTACGCTGATCTAGACTTAAGTAAGGCATAATGGTTACTAAAGCTGCTCCAGCACGTTTTCTTACTGTAACTCGTTCACTTACTTTTACCAAATTTGCCAGATGGGTCGCAACATGTAAGACATGACTAATATTGCCCTGGGTGATTTGATCTTTTAGCAAACGAATATTAACAACTTTATAAATCCACGGCGTAGCTCCTTTTAGATTCTCTAGGAAAATTTCTGATAATACTTTTTCGTTTTCAAAGAACAATTGATTTGTCTCTTCCAAAGAGGCAGTAAGTAACCCAAGATCATTCTTCGTTTTATATAATAGATAATCGATGCTGACATTACTTTTGTGGAAATGTAAGCGATTCAACAATTCTACGGCTTCCTCATATATGAATTCAGATAGTCCGGCTTCTGCAATCATATCATCACAAAGGCGGAGCGCACTTAGTTGAATTTCATCTGTTTGATTTGGGATGACATTCAACATAAAGAACATGAGTTGTTTTAATTGATCTTTGGTGCAGGACTGAAATGGTAATGCAACAGAGGTGTCAATTAGGACAAAAGTAGCCCACTCATCCCATTCTTTTTGTGTAAAAAAAGAAAGGAAAATGGTGATGTAAGTTTGTTGCTTTTCAAGCGTAGAATTTTGGAAGAGCGATTCTAAGATACGCTTTAAGGTATAACCGACCCAACGACGATGTTGATCTGTCATTTTATGATCCGGTATTAATACATCCTGAATAACAGATGTTAATAATTGGTTGGAAGTATCGGTTTGCACTGGAAGAATCACGTCTTCTGGCAGCTCCTTTCGATATTCCTGGTCATATTCCGAAATCATTTTACCAATCAGTACTGCAGCTGCGCGGCGAATATCGCCTTCACGATGTGCTAAGAGCTCCTGCAAAAAATGAATGGTAAGATTTTTTTGTTTTTTCGTCATGTAAGTGCAGTATTCATCGAATACATTGATGTAGGCACGCAGATTCTTCCAGTCTTTTTCACTTCTGGCCGCTTCCAATACATTACCCAAGGTCGCTTCATTGTTTAGTTTATGCATGACATAAATATTATGTTCAATGGCCATGTTTTTAATCTGATCTACCGTCTGCTTTGAATTCATCAGATTGTAGTCTAGTGTCGTTTTTGGTGAAGGAGTCAGAGATGAAAAATCGGTATGAACTCCAAGAGAGATGCAATAAGATTCAAAATCAGCTAATTTGGCATATACTGCTTTGTAGCGGTTGGTCTTGGCCAAGTCCACGTTATCCAGTTTCTCGAGAATGACAGTAAAAGCCTCTTTTAAAGTATAGATATGGGCGGTTTCTTTTCCGTTTTCATCGCGGGTGCTTTTCGAACGAAAATCGGCATAAATCAAGAGCAGATTTTCGATGGATAAGTTTTCCAGTTCCAGATCCCAGGTGGAATGATTGGCAGCAATATGTCCAATTGTTGGCATTCCAAAATGTTGCGTACACTGCAAGGTATAAAAATAGTGGAGGTACGGGACGCGTCTGGCTTCACTTTTCTTACAACCAAATTTGCCGATGTCATGGGTCGCAGCAGCTGCGGATACTAAAGGAATATCCACCGGTGCGCCAGCAAGATGAAGTTGTTTAGCCATGGAAACCGCAACATAATGTACACTTGCAACATGTCCTAGTGTATCAAAAGGGGTAACTTCACTGGATATCCGGAGAAATTCGTAAAAATATAGATGATCACAAAGAGATAAAAAGGTAGTGTATTCTTCTTTGATCGTTTGATCTAAAGCCTCTTTTGGATGAAAGGTTTCAAAGTGTTTATTAAACTCAAAAGGTTGATAACGGCTTTCGATTGTCAAAAAAGTGCGTAAGACGATACAAAAAATCAACCGGATATCTTCGAAATGATCATTTTTTATATTGATAAAATTCGTTGGAAATAATTGACTTAATGTGTGGTTATAGACGTATTGAAGTAATTCCTGACCTTTCGGTGCATCAGGATTTGACGCAAGATAACCGCAGGAATCAGCGACTTTTCTGCAGGAAATAGTTGAATCGGATAAAATAAAATCGATTTTTTCCATCCAGTTTCCATCTTTGATCAGTTGAAGCATCTTTTTTTGGGAAATGGACAGAGATTTCAATAATTTACGGTCTGTCAGATTTTTTTGTAAGAGGCGATAAGCCTCCTTGTTGATTTCACTTTTGATCATAAGCACCCTCCGTTAGTCATATATTCTATTATAACTGATTTAGCCACGAAAAAAAACAAATTCCGTATATAAAAATGGATATTCACAAAACCATAGAAATGGTATAAAATGTAATAGGAAAAGACTATATTTTGTGAAGATAGTCAAATTTAGGGGGTAACATGGATAAGGATAAAAGAGTAAGGATGAGACGAGGAGTTCAAAGTGTTCTGGTTGCTTTTATTCTGTTGTCAGTTTTTAATGTGATCATTATTATGTTAACGACAAATAGTCAGTCAGAATGGATTCTAATTGGTGGAATGATAGTTGTGATTTTGGCTGGAATCGGTTTGTTTTTATTTGTAATCCGAAGCGAAAGAGCATATATACAAGCAATAGAAGAGTTAGAAGAAACCAAACGTAAACTGAATGAAACTGAAGTGGAGAGAGACTGGTTACAACAGGCGAATCATGCAAAAGCACTTTTTTTAGAGCGAATGGCGAGGGAAATAAAAGTACCGGTGGAATCGATCATGGGAACGGATCAGTTGATTTTAGAAGAACGCAATCCGGAAATGATTGCAGAGTATGCAGATACCATCAAAGGAGCAGGCGACAGGCTACTGAGTATCATTTCAGATGTGTTAGATCTTACTTTGATTGAAGAAGGAAAGTTAGAGTTCACTTACGAAGAGTATCAAACGAAAGAGTTACTTGAGGAAGTCATTTTTCAAAGCCAGAAAATGGCAATTGATAAAAAATTAGAATATGAACTTTTAATTGATGAGACGGTTCCGTCTAAGTTAGTAGGGGATAAAAATCGAATCGTACAGTCCCTCCGCTACATTCTTTCAAATGCAGTAAAATATACGCCGATTGGAAAGATTCATTTTTGCATGGGCTGGGAATGGTCTGATGTAAACAAGAAAGATGAAATCGATTTGCTATTTACGGTGGCGGATACGGGTGTTGGTATTAAAGAAGAGGAAGTTACGGAATTATTCGAAAGTTTTCAGCTATTAACGGAGAATAGTTTTACCAGAATGGAAGGTACTGGTCTAGGACTCACCATCACAACAAATTTATTATCTGCAATGGGTTCGGCGCTTGCCATTGAAAGTGAGTATGGGCAGGGGACCATTTTTGCCTTTCGTTTAAAACAGCAGGTGGTGGATTTAAGTCCGATGGGAGTGCTTGAATCAGAGGAAGATTTGTTGCTAGATAGCGAGACACAGACAAAGGGTTTTCTGGCTCCGAATGTGAAGTTGCTAGTGGTTGACGATAATGAAATCAATTTAGCAATTGTAAAGGGATTATTAGGTCCGACAAAAATTCAAGTCGATACAGCGAATTCTGGAAAAGAATGCATTCAGATGGCAATGGCTACACCGTATGATATTATTTTAATGGATTACTTAATGCCTGAAATGAATGGAATCGAAACCCTGGATCATCTTAAGATGTTTGAGGATAATCAGAGTAAGGATGCTGCGATGATCATATTGACAGCTGACTTAGCCCAAGAGGATAGAGAACGATTTTTAAGTCATGGATTTACGGATTACTTATCGAAACCGCTAGAAAGTCAGGTTTTAGAGAAAGTACTCATGAAGCATATTCCAGATGATATGCTAATCAAAGCGGATACTCATGAGGAAACGATTGCAAAGCAGGTCATTAGTATTCGCGCGGATATTCAGGAACGGGAAGAAAATGCATTAGAAGGTCTTGCAATTCAGGAACAGTTAGAGAAAGAATTGGGAATTGTGATTCAGGAAGGACTTCGTTATTTTGATGGTAATGTAGATCAATATCGAAGTATTCTACGAATGTTTACTGAAGATGCACCCGATAAATATGGCAAATTAAGCTATGCTATTGCACAGGATGATTCCAAAGAATACGAAATATTGGTTCATTCTTTAAAATCCAGTGCAAAAACAATTGGAGCAATCGAGTTAGGTAAAAATGCGCAAGAACTAGAAGATTATTGTAACCTAGGTCAATGGGAACAAGTTAAAAAGCGTCATACCAGATTTGGAAAGAAGTTAAAAGATACGATAAATGGGTTGAAATTATTGGAAAACGTTCCAATTATCTATGACGACACGCCTTCTTTTTTATCAAACGAGGAAGTGTGGGATAAAGTTGCGGAGATTGAAAAACATTTATTGAATTTTGAGTTGGATTACGCACGTTTGAAGTTGGATAAACTTTTGCGAATTAATACCAGCGAGGATGCACATAAAATTTTACAAAAAGCACAAAAACAAATGAAAGCTGAAAATTACGATGGATTGGTAGAACAACTTTCGAAAATTTCAGTATTGTAGAGAGTGGGTGAAGATTCAATGGCACAGAGTTTGCGACCAGATTATGGATATCGAATGAAAAACAATCAGAAACTGGCCATTGGATTTACCACTGGCTCTTGCGCTGCAGCCGCCTCAAAGGCGGCTACAATCATGTTAATTACCGGAAAAGAAGTGGAAAGTGTTAAGCTATGTGTGCCGGGTGGATTGACGTTTCTTTTAAAGATTGAGCAAGTGCGAAGAGGAGAGAACTTTGTAGAATGCAGTGTTTGCAAAGATAGCGGGGATGATCCGGATGTAACCAATGGAATCCGAATTTTTTCTAAAGTTGTGGACCTTGGAATTAAAGATCAGGATTCTACGGTTCAAATTGATGGAGGGATTGGAATCGGAAGGGTAACGAAACCGGGACTGGACCAGCCAATCGGTGAAGCCGCAATTAACCGGGTTCCAAGAAAAATGATTCAGACGGAAGTAGAGCAGGTTAAGAAAGAGTATCAGTGGAATCATGATTTGGAGGTCACAATTTTTGCACCTGAGGGTGTGGAAATTGCAAAGCAAACCTTTAATGAACGACTTGGCATTGTGGGTGGAATTTCGATATTAGGAACCAGCGGGATAGTTGAACCAATGAGTGAACAGGCATTGATTGATAGTATAGCGTTAGAAATCAAACAGCAATTAATCCTACATCCAGATCAGTTGTTTTTTACCCCAGGTAATTATGGCGCGGATTTTTGTATGCAGACCTATCAACTTTGTATGGATCGCGCAATCAAGGTCAGTAATTTCATTGGAGATGCCATCGATACAGCCGTTATGAACGGTGCAACTAAAATTTTACTGGTGGGACATATTGGCAAACTGGTCAAACTCGCAGGCGGTATTCTAAATACACATTCCAAAAATGCAGATTGCAGGATGGAATTGTTAGTAGCTGCAATGGTGCGAGCTCAAGTCCCATTATCCTTATGTCAGCAAGTCCTTTGTGCAAATACAACGGAAGAAGCAGTCGCATTATTGATTCAAGAAGGTTATATGCAGGTAGTGATGAGCGAATTGTTGGCAAAAATAGAGTTTTATTTAAGTGAAAAAACAAAAGGAAAAGTGCAGTTTGGACTTCTCATTTTTTCCAGTGTATACGGGGAACTTATTCAAAATAAAGAAGCAGGCGAGATGATCAATTTATTTCGCAAGGAGGAGCAATGATAGTTTTTGTAGGAGCAGGAAGTGGAGCTGTTGATTTGATTACCGTTCGTGGGCAACAATTACTGCAACGAGCGGATACTGTAATATATGCGGGATCTTTGGTTAATCCAGAAATGTTAACTTGGTGTAAAGAAGGAGTTCAATTGTGGAATAGTGCCAATATGACATTGGAGCAAGTAATTGAACAAATGATTCTTTCAAATCAGAAAAATGAGTTGCTGGTTCGATTGCATACAGGCGATCCATGTCTATATGGAGCCATCCGTGAGCAGATGGACGAACTGGATCGACTTCATATTTCTTATGAAAGTTGTCCAGGAGTCAGTTCCTTTTGTGGCGCTGCATCTGCATTGAATCTGGAATATACGTTACCGAACGTGAGTCAAAGTGTGATTATCACACGAATGGCAGGAAGAACTCCAGTGTTAGAAAAGGAAAGTATTGAGAGCTTTGCAAAGCATCAAGCGACCATGGTTGTTTTTTTAAGTACTGGTTTATTAGAGGAATTGACAAAAGCATTGTTGGAAGGTGGATACCAAACGGATACGCCAGCTGCAATTGTGTATAAGGCAACATGGGAAGATGAGAAAAAATTTATTTGCACTGTGGGTACACTAGCTGAAGTGGCGAAGCGGGAGAATATTACGAAGACCGCACTCATGATTATTGGAGATGTAGTCAATACGAATCATTATGATCGATCAAAGCTTTATGATCCTACGTTTGAAACGATGTATCGAAAGGCGGTGCAAGATTGAAAGTTCTGGTAATTTCTTTTTCAAAAGCTGGAGCGTTATTATCGAAAAAAGTGAAAGAACTCTACAAGGATCAAGCGATGCTTGTGTCAACAAAAGAACAGTTAGGGAGTGAATTTCATTACTCGAAAGATATAAAAGAACAAATCCGACTGGATTTTGAAAAGGTGGACCTGATTATTTTTATTGGGGCTACAGGAATTGCAGTACGAATGATGGCTCCCTTTCTAAAGGATAAATACACCGATCCGGCAGTTTTAGTAATGGATGAAACTGGAAAGTATGTGATTGCACTGTTGTCCGGGCATTTAGGCGGAGCAAATCAATATGCGAAAGAATTAGCAAATTATTGTGGAAGTATTCCTGTTATTACCACCGCTTCGGAACAGTACGAGTTACTAGCGCCAGACTTATTTGCCCAAAGGGAAGGGCTCGTAATTCAGAATCGTAATCAGGCAAAGATCGCTAGTGCATTTTTAAATGAACATTTAAGGATTAGCATTTTTAATCAGACTGGGTATGATTACGCTTATCCTAAAGAGTATCAAAAGAAAGAGATTGAGCAGTTAAAAGCTTTTGAACCATCTATTTGCATTAGTTATCAAAGGATTTCTCAAAGTGAAGATATTTGCACCCTCGTTCCAAAAGTACTTTCTTTGGGAGTTGGGTGTAGAAAAGGAGTGTCTTTTGAACGAATTCGTGAAGCAGTAAGCGAAATTTTTGATCAAGAAGGTCTGTTTCTAGAGGCAGTTCGGGAAATTGCTACGATTGACTTAAAAAAAGAGGAGCCAGGGCTTCTTCAATTTGCCTCATTTTTGGGTGTTTCGGTAAGCTGTTATACGGCAGATGAATTATTAGCGGTACCAGGGGAATTTAATGGTTCTTCTTTTGTAGCATCCATTACTGGTGTGGATAACATTTGTGAACGAGCAGCAGTAAAAGCGTCTGACGATGGAAAATTACTGATTGAGAAACATAGTAAAAATGGTATAACAGTTGCTGTTGCCATTGATAAAGGAGCAATGAAATGGGAAAATTAACAATTGTAGGAATGGGACCTGGAGCATATGAACAAATGACACTAGAGGCAATCGAATGTATCAGAACATGTCATGTGATTGTAGGATATACTGTCTACGTTGATTTAATAAAAGAGTATTTTAAAGAAAAAGAATTCATTACGACTCCAATGAAAAAAGAGGTCGATCGCTGTAAACTTGCATTAGAGCGAGCAGAGCAGGATATGGATGTGGTCATGATTTGCTCTGGTGATGCAGGAGTATATGGGATGGCAGGACTCATTTATGAATTGTCCCCATCATACGAACATGTCAACATTCAAGTGGTCAGTGGTGTGACAGCTGCCCTTTCAGGTGGCGCAGTCCTTGGAGCACCATTAACCCATGATTTTGTTGTACTGAGTCTGAGTGATTTATTGACTCCATGGGATTTAATTGAAAAAAGAATTCATGCTGCCGCATCTGGAGATTTTTCCATTTGCATTTACAATCCTTCTAGTAAAAAGAGAGCGGATTATCTAAAACGAGCATGTGAAATTATTGAACAAGTTCAAAATGAGAATTTAATTTGTGGTTATGTAAGAAATATTGGAAGAGCGCAGGAAGAGGCGGTGGTCCTTACTTTAAAGGAGTTGAAAGATACACAGGTAGATATGTTTACAACCGTATTTATTGGAAATAGTCAAACCAGAGTGATTAACGGTAAAATGGTCACACCAAGAGGATATCAGTATGAAGGATAGACGAACCGTACTTTTTGCTGGCACAACAGAGGGACACCAGATTGTTCAGGCATTTGCGGATGACAAACGCCCGCTTTTAGTTTGCGTGGCAACCGATTATGGGAAAACGATCATCGAAGAAGATTGTAAGCTATCAAAAGGTTCATCCGTTGAAATTCTTGCAGGGAGATTGAATCTGGAGGAGATGGAAGCACTTCTACAAAAAGAGGATCCTGTGGAGATACTAGATGCAACCCATCCCTATGCCATGGTTGTATCGAAACAGCTAAAAACGATTTGCGCTAACAATCACTTTGTGTATACCAGAATTATTCGGGAACAAAAGGAACTGTCAGAATCAGATTCACACTTGATTTTGGTTGAGAATATGGAGGAAGCGGCAGAAAAAGTGAAATCGCTTTCTGGTCCCATTTTATTGACCACAGGAAGCAAAGAGATCAGTACCTTTTGTAGTTGCATCGAGCAAAAAGAGACTATTTTTGCCCGGGTTCTTCCTTCCATAGAAAGTATTGAGCTTTGCCAAAAGGCGGGAATCAAACAACAACATATCATCGGAATGCAGGGACCTTTTTCAACCTCTATGAACCGTGCGATGATTCAGAACTACCATATTTGTGGAATGGTTACTAAGGAGTCTGGTACGGCTGGAGGATTCGAGGAAAAATACCAGGCTTGTAAAGCGGAAAATATTCCACTGATTGTGGTGACTAGACCCGATCAAAAGGAAGAAGGGATTTCTTGCAACGAGTATCTGGAGCACAATTTTCCAGATAGAAAAACTCTTGCTTTAGTGGGAATTGGAACGGGGAAGTTAGATGGAATAACTGAATATGCAAAAAAGAAATTAGCAAAAGCGCAAGTGATCTTTGGTGCAAAGCGGATGCTTGATTTTTGTAGTAATTTTACTACTAGTGCTAAAATGGTGGAAGCCTATCAGCCAGAAGTGGTGAGTGACTATTTAAAGGACCAGTTGTTGATAAAGAATGCAGTAGTTGCTTTATCTGGTGATACTGGCTTTTTTAGTGGAGCTAAGAAAATGAAAGAAGCTATTGTGGATTTCGAGATTGAATTTGTTCCAGGCATCTCGATTGTAGAAGCAATGTCTGCCAGATTTGGATGTTCCTGGGATGACATGAAACTGGTCAGTTGTCATGGTAATTTAAAGAGTCCGATTCCGTTTATTTTGAGACATCCAAAATGTTTATTTTTGTTTGGATCAAAGGAACAAGTCATCCATTTGGCAAAGGAATGTCTCGAATATCAGATGGATCAAGTCAAGCTATTTGTGGCTGTGAATCTAGATGGTGACAATGAACGAATTCAGGAAGGAACTCCAAAGGATTTTATAGAATTTTCTGCGGATGGTTTAATTACGGTAATCGCTTTGAACCCTCAGTATTCAAATGCCATGAATCTGGATCAAAAAGATGAATTGTTTATCCGTAAAGATGCGCCAATGACGAAGCGGGAAGTGCGTACCCTTTCTATTGCAAAACTTCATCTTTCACCAGATTCTATTGTGATTGATGTAGGATGTGGAACCGGTTCTGTGGGAATTGGATGTGCACAAATAGCATATGAGGGTATGGTTTATGGCATAGAAAAAGAAGAAAAAAATCAGGATTTGCTACTAGAAAATAAAAAGTTGTTCCAGGTACCTAATTTTATACCAATGATTGGTGATGGGGTAGATTTGATCCCAACGCTTCCCAAAGCGACCCACGCATTTATTGGTGGAAGTAGTGGAAAAATGGAACGTATGTTAGATCTTCTTTATGAAAATAATTCAGAAATGTCAATTGTAATCAATGGAATTACGCTGGAAACAGTTTCCAGTGTTTTAGAGTATGGAAAGAAGAATCACAAGAAAGTAGACAGTGTAGAAATCTTTGTCGCAGCTACAAAACAAGTTGGTTCTTATCATATGTTACAAGGGAATAATCCTATTTTTATTATGACTTTAGAACCAGAGGTAATGGAATGAAAGAGACAAAATGCCCAAGATTACTATTCGCCGGTGGGGGAAGTGGAAGCGGTAAGACGCTCATTACTTGCGGAATTATGGCTGCTTTCAAAGAACGAGGATTTCACTTAGGAAGCTTAAAGTGTGGACCGGATTTTATTGATCCCATGTTTCACCGGACGGTAATTGGAAGTGAAAGTGGAAATTTAGATAGTTTTTTTATGGATCCAGATACTATGATGGCTCGATTAGCAAATATGGGAGAGCGAACGGATTACGTTCTGATGGAAGGTGTAATGGGGTACTATGATGGAGTATCTGGTAGTTTACATGGTTCTTCCTGGGAAATCGGTAACCTAACCCAAACGCCTGTAATCCTGATTTTTAATGGTCGGGGAATGGGATTATCCATGATTGCGCAGTTAAAAGGGTTAATTGATTATCAAAAGCCCAACACCATTCAGGGAATTATTCTAAATCAGGTTACAGAGAAAACAACTCATTCTATGAGAGAACGTATCGAGAGGGAGTGTGGCGTTCCTGTACTAGGCTATGTCCCTTTTA
>JAGOGN010000185.1 GCA_017996675.1 Lachnospiraceae bacterium
ATTTAATCCTGGCATAACTATTACCTCCTTCATTAAAATTATATAAAATCATTTATGGCATATGCTCATTATTATGATACATCCGTTTTGAGCATATGTCAATAACTTTTCTGTTTTTATTTGATTTCTTATGAAAATTCAATGACATGACCAGTATTATTATATTCAAAGCGATCGCTCATCTCTTCATTCATTTTCTTTACTGCAATATCCCCTGTGCAATGAGATACCGCAATTCTTTGAATCCTTTTGTTCCGAAACTCTTGTATTGTTTGATTGATCCGTTCTTCATCTGCTTCTATTAAATGTAGTCCTCCAATAACGGCTAAAATTGTTTTACCAGTTCGTTCAACAATAGAATCTAGTATTGAGCTAATACCAACGTGTGAACATCCAACTACAGCAACGAGTCCTTCCTCTAAACAAATTCCTAACACCAATTCGTCCTCAAACATATCCTGGATCAATCCTATTTTTGTCTCTTTATAGAATTTTGGATTAACTTTTTCATAATTTTTTATCTGCTTGAACTTACGAAAAAGAATTATTTCGCTATTTAGATTTGTTACTTCTTCTGTAATCGTACGAACAGATTGGGGAAGATTCATTAATTGTTGTTTGGAAAAGGAAACCCCATTATATACAAATTGATTGTCTGCTACTCGCTTGTATTTTGGGTCAAAAAAACCTTCCCCAATAATAATGCCAGCTTCTGGTGAAATAAAAGGTACTAATCTTTCGAATCCTCCACTATGGTCATAATGACCATGACTTAAAATCACATGGTCTATTTGTTTTAATTCAATATTTAATTTCTTTGCATTCTCAATAAACGCTCCGGTTTGAGCAGTATCAAAAAGAATCGTGCACCCCTTTGTCTGTATGAGCATAGACAAGCCATGTTCATTTTTTAAGTCATGATCTAAATCTGACCTATTTTCAATCAATGTAGTAATTTTTAATTTCATAGTATTCTCCTTTATCCGCACAAACAAAATCCCAGGTAGCATTATAAAGCTAACCTGGGAAAATTAAACTATTATTTTAGTGATTATGTTCTGTGCAAATGGATCCTGTAGAAGTTAATATTCCTTGTGCAAATTTTTGAGCTGCTTCTTCTGCAGACCCCTGAATTCCAACAAAAACTTCAATATCATTTTCCTCAAATAATTGGACTGCGGCTTCACCCATACCACCTGCGATGATTGCATCTACATTTTGTTCCTTCAAAAATACTGGCAAAAATCCTGGTTTATGACCTGGATTAGGTATAAATATTGGATTCACTGCGTTCTTGTTTTCTACATCGTAAGTAAGAAAACCTTCACAATGACCAAAATGTCCACTAATTACTTTTCCTTCACTTGCTACTGCTACTTTCATGTTAAAATCCTCCGTTTTGTTATGATTATTTTTTATATAATTTTTTGTATTTCGATCCACATCTCTTCAATGGCATTTTTTGCAACACTGTTTTCAAAATCAGTGATTGGCCTCAAGGAATTTACTGCTTCCATTACCGTATTATCAAATGGAATTTTACCGACAACAGGAACATTTTGCGTTTTTGCATAATCCTCTATCTGGTTCGTCATCTCTAAATTAATATCAAACTTATTAATGCATAGTATCAGCTTTGTATTAAAATGCTCTGCTAATTTCAGTATTCTTTGCATATCACTTAGACCAGACTTTGTTGGTTCCGTAACAATTAATGCAACATCCGTTCCTGTAATAGAGGCAATCACTGCACACCCAATTCCTGGAGATCCATCACCAATAATAATTTCATCCGGCTTTACATGTTCCTTAATATTCTTTCTTAAAAAGGTAACTAATCGTCCCGATCCATCACTTCCAATACCCATTTGGGCTCTTGAAACCAATCCTTTATCCGTCTGTGTCAAGTAAGTATCTGCGGTTTTCTCATCTAATAATTCAATTGCATTTTGAGGACACACCAAAGTACATGCGCCACAACCTTCACAAATAAATTCATCGACAATTCCGTTCTTGATTGCCCCAAATTTACATACTTTTTCACACAAATTGCAATGAACACATTGTTCTATATTTACTTTTGCCTTTTTCCCACCAAAAAAATCCTTTTTTTCAATGTCTGTACCTTGAAATAACAAATATAGATTTGGGGCATCCACATCACAGTCTACTTTGACAACTTTCTTGGCTAATTCCGATATCGCTGCTACAATCGTGGTCTTTCCTGTTCCGCCCTTTCCACTTAATACTACTATTTCCATGAAAATACCTCCTTCATCTGCAAGGATATTTCATTAAAAACAGATTGATAAAATGTATCTTCACTTAACAGGCGTCCGTTTGAATAAAGTGTAGCAGCTTCCATTCGATAAGGAACACAGCCAAGTAAAGGTATACTATCTTCCTTACAAAATTGTTTAATTATATTATCTCTTTCGTTATCCTTATTTATAATAATACCAAAAGGAATATGATAAAGACGAACTAACTCCACTGCCATTTTTAAATCATGCAGCCCAAATTGTGAAGGTTCTGTAACCAGCACCGCCGCATCTGCATATTTTAAAACATTAACCACATTGCAAGAAGTTCCAGGTGGACAATCAATCAAACAATCTAGATTATCTAATCCCTGCAAAAGCTTCCGAATAATTGGAACTGCCATGGGTTCTCCTACATTTAGTATTCCTCGTTGACAAAAAAGGCCATTTGAATAACCTTTCTCAATCTGACCTGTAGCACGAGGCTGATAATCCAATGCATTCTGCTTGCAAACTATTTTACATGCGCCACAATCATGACATAACTTTTCGAAAACCAGTATTTCTTTTCCCGTACTGGCTAATGCATTAAACTGACAAGCTTTTACACATTCGCCACATAACGTACATTTGATAGGATCAATGACAGGATACTCGACCCGAACCTCCTGTTTTTCAACTATTTCAGGTTTCAAAAATATAAAGCCATTCGGTTCTTCCACATCCGAATCTACATAACTAATCCTTAAATTTAATGCAATATTCGTTGAAACTGTAGTCTTTCCTGTACCGCCTTTCCCGCTAAGTACTGCAATTTTCATCCTTGCTCACCATTTCCTTTACATGCCATGGTGTGCTTGGCCGGCCATAGAAATCTCCTGTAGCTGATTGCTTTGGTACAACGCGATTGCTTCTAATACCGTTACACTATTACAACTAAAAGACGAAACACCTGCCTTTTCCAATACTTCAAAAGCATTTGGTCCTAAGTTTCCAGTAATTACTACCTCTGCGCCTGCATCCACAATCTGCGTTGCAGCCTTGATTCCAGCTCCTCCTGAAGCATTCACCCCTGAATTATCCATTACAGTAAATGTCTGAGTCTCAGTGTCATACATTTGAAAAAAATCACATCTTCCAAATCTTGTGTCCAATAAACTTTCTTTTTCTTTTCCTGATGATGATACTACTATTTTCATATTATTCCTCCTTGTTATGAGCATATGCTTATTAGTATCATACATTCCTATATCTAAATTGTCAAATACTGTTTTCAATTTTATTTTTTCCTAATTTTTTAGCTCGATAAAGATTCTGATCTGCACAATCAATTAGTTCAGTCAAAGTTTCACCGGTGAACTGTTTTACTCCTCCGCTTACTTTAAGATGAATCCCATTTGAAAACCGGTTGTTTTCAATATTCATCCGGATTCTTTCACTTAACTCTGTTGCCTGACTCAAATTTGTATGTGGGAGAATCAGAAAGAATTCCTCCCCTCCATATCTTCCGACCACATCGCCTTTTCGAACACTTCCTTTTAAAATACCGG